>JASHPD010000274.1 GCA_030038315.1 Acidobacteriaceae bacterium | reverse complement strand
ACCATGAAGCCGCGGTGCGGCAGGCGCTGGCGCATCTGCGCTCGCTGGGCCATCAGAACATTGCCTTCATGCGCGGCCCGCGCGCCATTCCCGACTCCGAGTTTCGCTGGGAGAGCATTCAAAAGACGGCAAAGGCGATGGGCCTCAGGATCGATCCGGCGCACGTCATCCGCATCGACTCCGAAGGATGGTCCCTGAAGGCCGGCCATCACAACATGGCGCCGGAGATCGGCTACCGGCCGATGAAAGCGCTGCTCGAAAAGAGCCGCAATTTCACCGCTGTCTTCTGCTTCAACGACATCGCCGCCATCGGCGACATCCGCGCGCTCACGGACGCGGGCCTGAGCGTGCCCCAGGACGTCTCCGTCGTCGGCTTCGACGACATTCAGTCCGCGGCTTTCACCACGCCCTCGCTCACCACCGTGCGCCAGCCGCTCACGGAGATGGGCCGCCGCGGCGCGCAGGTTCTCCTGGAGCGCATCGCGCACCGCGACAGGGAATTTGCTGTTGAAATCACGATGGCGCCGGAGCTGATTGTCCGCGAGTCCACCGGCCCGGCGAGAAAATAATCTCTTTTAGCTGCAATAATTCTGGAACCAGCGGCTGATATAGACCTGCGCGTGCGCCTCGCCGCAGTAGTGGCGCGCGCCCGGCGTGCAGGCTGCTTCATTGGACCAGCGATAGACCGTGAGATGGTTGCTGCTACAGTCAATCACCACCCACCGGACGGGATTCTCGCTCTCCGTGCCGCAGATTTCACATCGAAATATGGTGTCTATCATCTTCAGCCTCCACAGGCGATTCGAAAATCAGGGCAGGAAATAGGGCGGAAACCGTCTAAAACCTCTGTTCCGCCTACTCTAACATCTGCAAGTCGAGCGGCGGCGCAATCATGCAATCGAGACGCCGGATGCCGGCAAGCGCGCGCTGCAGCGCCGATGCCTTGCACGGCTCAACGGTGACGACAAAGGGCAGCGCATTGGCCGGATAGCCGGCCTTCTGCGCAATGGCGCGAATGTTGATCTGCTCTCTGGCCAGCGCGGCGGTAATCTCCGCCACAATTCCCGGCCGGTCCTTCACCAGGAAGCGAATGTAATGCGGCACCTCGAACTCCGCGCCGATCTCGGCTTTCTCCGCGGGAATTTCGACTCGCTTCGAGCCGGAGGCGAGCGCGACCAGGTCGCTCACCACGGCCACGGCGGTAGGATGGCCGCCGGCGCCGTGGCCGGAGAAGACCACATCGCCGCCATATTTGCCGGTCAGCACTACCATGTTCTCCGTGCCGCGCGACCACGAGAGCGGCGAGCGCAGGCCCACCAGCGCGGGGCCAACGGAAGCCGCCAGCGCGCCATTCGTCTTGCCGGCGCGCGCAATCTGCCGACCCGCTCTTGCAATTTGGCGAATAGTACAGCCCAGCTCCCGCGCATAGCTGAAGTCGATGGCCGCAACCTCCGTGATTGCCTTCGGCACAATCTGCCCGGGATCGACTTCCGCGCGCAGCGCCAGCCGCATCAGGATCGCCAGCTTCGCTCGCGCGTCAAAACCGCCGACGTCTTCGGTCGGATCGGCTTCGGCGTAGCCGCGCGCCTGCGCGTCCTTCAAAACATCGGCATATTCGGCGCCTTCCTCCATCCTGCTGAGGATGAAGTTACAGGTGCCGTTCAAAATTCCTTCCATGCGCTCGATGCGGTCTCCGGCAAGTCCGTGCTCAATGCCGGGAATTACTGGAATCCCGCCTGCCACGGCCGCGCCATACTTCAGATGACCGCCATTGGCAGCCGCAAGCCGTTCCAGCTCCACACCATGAAAAGCAATCAGCTTCTTGTTTGCCGTGACGACGGATTTTCCCGACGCAAGCGCCTTGCGCACCCATGCGCCGGCGGGATCGAGCCCGCCGGCCAGCTCCACAATCACCTCTGCATCGGAGGCCAGTACTGCGCCGGCATCCTCGCTCCACGTCACTGAGCCCGGCACCCAATCCGCCTTCTTGCGCGCCACGTTGCGATTGAAGACATGCGTAAGCTCAAGCTGCTCCGGCTTCGATTCGGTAAGGATGCGGGCAACGGAGCTGCCGACCGTTCCAAAACCAAAGATGGCAATGCGCAGCGGACGGCGGGAGGAAGCAGTCTTGACTTCAGACACCGGAAAATACCTCGAAGCGGGATGGAGCGAATCTATCCTCCGATGATACAGCCAGGCGGCTCCATTCTTTTTGCGCTCTTTGCGGCAGCGTCTCAGTTTGAATCGAGAAGGCGCAGGGGCTAAAGCCCGCATCCTTAATTTACGCGCCGTTCGGCACGACTGAAGTCGCGCCCTGACACGAAGGAAATTCAAACTGGGGCAATACCTTCTTTGCCGAACGGATGGGAGAATCCTCCTGCTCCGTACTAAGATAGAAGGCGACGATGCGCCGCGCGGTTTCCATTCTGCTTCTCGCGCTGCTCTGTTTTCCAAACCTCTTATCGGTTTTGACACAGAGCAGCAGCGACGAGTCGCGCCTGCCCGCCTGCTGCCGCCGCAATGGCAAGCACCATTGCGCCATGCCGGAGGAGATGGTTGGCCGCATCGTTGCGGCAAACTCCGGCAAGACGCCGCTCATCGGCGCGCCGGCGCATTGCCCGTTCTATCCCGCCGCGCAGAACGCAACGCTAACGCCGATCTTCGCGGTTACTCCGCAGGCGGCAACGCTTCCGACTCATCAGCTCACGGAACGAATCTTCCTTGCGCGCGTTGCGCGTGCCTATGCCGCAATCGCCGGCAGCCATGCCGTTCGCGGTCCTCCCGCAGCAGTTCTCGTCTAGCTGCCGTTCAACAGGAACACAAGAGAACTGCTTTACCGGAGGAGGTTTCTTTTCATGCGCATCCTACGTGTGCTTGCAGCGGCCATGTTTGCCGCCGCGGCTCTGCCTGCCTTTGCCACGATCTTCGGTTCCGTTCGCGGCGTAGTTCATGATCCTCAACATCGTCCAATCCAAGGCGCGCACCTTACGCTGAAGGCGCAAAACTCGGATTGGGCACAATCGCAGGACTCCAACAATAACGGAGAGTTTGTATTCACTTCTGTTCCCATTGGCAATTACACAGTCACGGTCTCGTCGAATGGATTTCAGCAGGCGAGTCAAGGCGTGATCGTTCAGTCCGACACTAGTCCTGTGCTCCATCTTCAATTGGCCATCGAAGGCGTGAAAGAAAGCATCGTTGTGTCGGAAACGCCAGCGGAGGCAACGACGGACAGCGCTACGCCGACGACGATGCTGAGCCGCACAGACATTCAGAACACTCCGGGAGCGGACCGCACCAACGGCATGGAGATGATCACGGATTATGTTCCGGCTTCCTATGTGACGCACGATATGCTGCACATGCTGGGCGGCCACCAGGTTGAGTGGCTGATCGATGGCATCCCTATTCCGAACACAAACATTGCTACCAATCTGGGACCGCAGATCGATCCTCGAGATATCGATTATCTCGAGGTCTTTAGCGGCAGCTACGATGCTGACTATGGAGACCGTACCTATGGAATTTTCAATGTGGTGCCGCGCACCGGTTTCGAACGCAGCCGGGATTGCGATCTGGTCATCACAGGTGGCAATTTCTATCAAACCGACAACCAGATCAGTTGCGGAGATCACACAGAGCGCTTTGCCTATTACGTAAGCTTGAATGGAAATCGCAGTGCTTACGGACTCCAGACCCCTGTTCCTCAAGTTGTGAATGACGCGGAGAACGGCTTTGGAGGTTTCGCTTCCTTCATCTTTAATCCAAACGCCAAAAACCAATATCGGCTCATTACCTCGCTGCGGCGGGATTATTACCAAATCCCCATCGATCCGAACCCGAACTCATCCGGAAACCAGATACTTGCGTCTTCCGGCGAGGCTCCGAGCTGCAGCGTGAACGAGGATGGCGTAACTCAGTGCTTACACGATGCTGAAGTTGAGCCGGACGGCTACGTCACTTTCTCTTGGATTCACACGTTCAATCCAAATACACTGCTCACCATTTCGCCCTTTTATCACTACAATGGCGCTGACTATAATGCCAGTCCCAATGATTATCCTGTTATCTCAACCGTTCAGCAGAATGCTAACTATGCTGGAGCGCAGACGGTTGTGAACTCAACCTTCTGGAAGAACGATCTTCAGGCTGGTTTTTATAGCTTTTATCAGCACCAGTACAACTACTTCTATAACTATTTCACCGACCCCGCGGACAGTTCGGAGAATTATCCAGCATCTTCGATCGGTGTGAATGGAGGAGTGGTTGCCGAGTTTATCAACGATAAGTTCAAGGTAACTCCCTGGTTTACGTTGATAGCCGGGCTTCGCGAAACGCAGTTCGACTCAACGGTCTCAGAGCAGGCGACCGATCCGCGTTTTGGTGCGGCGCTGCGGGTGCCACGTCTCAATTGGGTGTTTAGCGGTTTTTACGGTTATTACTATCAGGCGCCGCCGTTGTCGACGGCCACCGGGGCTCTGCTTGGTTTGGCGAACAGCCAGGACTTTACCTTCGCTCCGCTGCATGGCGAGCGGGATATCCAATGGCAGTATGGCGTCGTGATTCCATACCGCGACTGGACGCTGACTGCCAATAACTATGAAACAAGAGCGGAGAACTGGCTGGACCACAACAATATCGGAGAATCGAATATTTTCTGGCCGATTACCTGGCATAATGCGCTGATCCAAGGATGGCAACTTACGTTGCGTTCTCCCGACGTGCTGCATCACGGGCAATTTCACCTTGCCTATGCCAACCAGATCGCGCAGGCAACCTCGCCGATTACCGGAGGCCTGATTTGTCCGACGCCGGTCACGTCGGCCTGCCCGCTCGACATTCCTCCGGGACTTGCACCTGTAGATCATGACCAGAGAAACACATTGAACGTGGGTTTCAACGGCATTCTGCCCTGGAAGGCCTATGCTTCAACCAATGTCTACTATGGCTCTGGTTTCACGAACGGTTTGTACGGGACGCCGGATGCGCAATATCCAGGTCCTTATCTGCCGAGTCACACCACGTTCGACCTGTCCGCCGGTAAAACCTTCGCCGAGAAGCTCACTATTTCTGCGAATGCGCTGAATGTGGCAAATCGCCGCGTGCAGTTGGATAACAGCTTGACCTTCGGTGGATTCCACTGGAACGATCCACGGCAGATTTATGGGGAGGTCCGTTATAGCTTTCATTACTGAGCAGGTGGAACGGATTCCTCAACAACAAAAAGGCCGGGGAGAACTGCTCCGGCCTTGCCTTCCACAATCGCCGTGAACGCACCCGCATTGAGGGGACGCTCAGGGCCGATGTAGACCGCTCTCGCACCATTGCGCGAGGCCCAGTGCACGAAGTTTGCCGCGGGATAGACTGAGCCCGAAGTCCCGATCACGAGCATCAGCGTTGAGCGGTCAATCTCTTTTTGAATGCGTCCCATCTCCAGCGGCATCTCGCCGAAGAAGACAATGTGCGGCCGCAGCCGCGCGCCGCAGATGCAGCGCCCGACTTCGCTCAGGCTCGCATAAACCCCGTGATCTTCCACCGGCGGCGCGCCGCAATCTTCCGAGCAGCGCGATTTCGCCAGCTCTCCGTGCATGTGTACAAGCCGGTGCGAGCCGGCGCGCTCATGCAGGTCGTCCACATTCTGCGTGCAGAGAAAAAACCGCTCGCCGAGCTTTGCTTCCAGCTCAGCCAGCGCAATATGCGCGGGGTTCGGCGCGGCCTTTGCGCAGTCCGCACGCCGCTTTGAGTAGAAATCCCAGACCAGCGCGGGATTCATCTCCAGCGCCTCCGGCGTGCAGATATCTTCTACGCGGTGGCCGGCCCACAAGCCATCCGAAGCGCGAAAGGTGGGCAGGCCACTTTCGGCGCTGATGCCCGCGCCGGTAAGAACGAAGACGCGATCGTTTGCATGAATCGGAATCGAGGTCATTGTAATTAAGCTCTTAGCCGTTAGCTTTTAGCTCTTAGCTGCGTGGCGCTGGATGAAACTTCGGCCGGCAAAATTAAAAGCTAAGAGCTAGAGGCTGCCTTCAAGGCTCCAGCAGAATCTTTCCGGTGGTCTTGCGATCTTCGAGGTCCGCATGGGCCCTGGCCGCGTCTTCCAGCGCGTAGACATGCTCGGCGCGCAGCTTGAGCTCGCCATCGGCCGCCCACTTCAACACATCGCCCGCGCGCCATTCCAGCTCTTCGCGCGTGGCAATGTAGTGCGCCAGCGTGGGCCGCGTAAGAAAGAGCGATCCCCTGGTGCTGAGCTGAATCGGATCAATCGGCGGCACTGCGCCGCCGGACCCGCCAAAGAGCGCCAGCATTCCGCGCGGGCGCAGGCAGTTGAGCCTGCCTTCAAAAGTAGTCTTGCCCACGGAGTCGTATACCACATCGACGCCATGTCCACCGGTGAGCCGCTTCACCTCCGCGACAAAGTCCTGCTGGGTGTAAAGAATCGCCTCGGAAGCGCCGGCTTCACGCGAAAGCTCAGCTTTTTCCTGTGTGGAAACGGTTGTAATTACGCGCGCTCCGATGCGCGTCGCAATCTGCGTCAGCAACAGACCCACGCCGCCGGCTCCGGCATGAATCAGCGCTGTCTCGCCTTTCTTTAACGGCCACGTGGAGTAGGCGAGGTAATGCGCGGTCATGCCTTGCAACATTGCCGCCGCGGCTTTTTCCGGCGTGAGGCCGTCCGGCACCTTCACCAGTTGCGTCGCGGGCGCGAGCGCATATTCGGCATAGCTGCCCATCATGCCCACCGTGGCTACAAGATCGCCAACGGCGAAACCGGAGACGCCCGCGCCGAGCGCTTCCACCACGCCCGCGGCCTCGCTGCCCGGCGTGAGCGGCAGGGTTGCCTTGTACTGTCCGCGGCGAAAGTAGACTTCAATGAAATTGACGCCGATGGCCTCAATGCGAACCAGAACCTGTCCCGGCGCCGGCTGCGGAATCGGCAATTCCACCAGCTCCAGCGCCTCCGGCCCGCCTGTGGCACGAATCTGTATGGCTTTCATGGCGCTATCAGAATGAAACGCGAGGGTGCGGAAATGCAAGGGCCGCCATCACACACTGCGCCGGACACGGCTGCATCAGATTTCCGTGGAAGCAATAGAGATGTGCGGCGCCGATGCAATCCTTTCTTTCATTTCGCCTGCGTTGCGGATGAAAAGTGTGTTTTCGTAGGTATTGATGGCGCCGTTCAGCGAGCGAAGCGTTCTGGAAAACGGCTCGTATTCATAGGTCTGAAATCCGTAGTCCAGCATCTTCTTCACAATCTCTCTGTCGTCAAAGCCATAGCGGCTTCCCAGACCGTTCAACTCCATGAACACGGAATGCAGATTCGGATTGCTGAGTACCTTCCCGGCACCCTCAATGACCTTCATTTCGAAGCCTTCCACGTCGATCTTCATAATTGTCGGCTGTTCCGGGGAGAAAACGGAGTCAAGAGAACGCACAGGAACGCTGATCGTACTGCCGTTACCCTCTGCCCGCCCCGCTGCGGCCACGTGGTTGATGGTGTCTTGGTGTGCAGTGAAATGCAGTTCGCCGTCGCTGTCCGATAGCCCGATATTCATCGGTATAACTCTGGACTGAAGCGAGTTGATGGCAAGATTATCAAGCAGGCGGACATAAGTAGACGGCACTGGCTCAAAGCAATAGCCCCGCGCGCCTCTGGCCCCGCAGGCGAGCAACGTATAAGAGCCCACATTTGCGCCTACATCGGCAAAGAGATCCTGCGGCGTTGTAACATGCAGCAGATATGCCATGTCGTTAACGTCATGCAGCCCGTGGTAGATGTTCTTATTCATCCCGATGTCTTCGCGGCGAACGACGGCCCGGACACCGGGCAGCCATTCGTAAACGATAGGAGACCCGAGAAGCCGGATTCCTATCTGCCATCGAATGTAGCCTGCCAGAGCCCCCATCTTGCGATTGCGATTCATCGGATGTCTTATGATTCCGTTCAGAACGCGGACAGTATTGCGGGCCTTGCCGAGAATTGACATGCGGAATGCTCCGGATATCCCAATATAAGTGGAGGATTGCTCTCCGGATTTACATATTAAATCAGGTTCGGATCAGGACCGGCCGCGGAGACGGGTAGTTTTGAAAGCACGCGCCGTCCGTGCCGCGGAAGACGCGGGGATTCAAGCGGCTGCTTTGGCAAACACGGCGGATTCAGCAGACCAGTCTCGACCGCGTCAGCTTGATGCCGTCGAGGCGGCCGAGCAGCGTTACGGCGATATGCCCGGGATCGAAGAGCGCCTGCGCCATTTGCTGCACGTCTTCCGGCTGCACGGCCTCGATGCGCGCAATGATCTCGTCATTCGAGAAGAACTGGCCGAAGTAAATCTCCTGCCGCGCGAGGTTGGCCATGCGCGAGTTCGAGCTTTCAAGGCCCATGAGGATATTGCCCTTGAGCTGGTCCTTTGCGCGCGTCAATTCTTCTTCGCTCAGCGCTTCCTGCTTGAGCCTGGCAAACTCGGCCATGATGAGGTCGATGGTCTCCAGTGTCTTGTTGGCCGAGGTTCCAGCATAGACGCACAGTGCACCCGTGTCACGGTATGGCGTCATGTCGGAGTAGACCGAGTAAGCCATTCCGCGCTCTTCGCGGATGGTCTGGAAGAGCCGCGAGCTCATGCCGCCGCCCAGCACCGTATTCAAAATCAGCACGGAAAAGCGGTTCTCATCCGCAATCGGCGGTGCGGGGACGCCAAGGCAGATCTGCACCTGTTCGAGAGCTTTTTTGTTTCGGAGCAGAATCTTTGCGCTCGAAGGCGGCGCGGGCAGCTCGGACGGCAGCTTGCCCGGATGGAGCGCCGCGAACTTTTCCGCAACGGATTGTATAAAAGCGTCGTGTTCGAGATTTCCGGCGGCGGAAAAGACCATGTTGCCGGAATGGAAGCGTCCCGCGTGGTAATCGAGCAGCCGCGTCTGGTTGAGCTTGGCAACCGTCGTCGTCGTTCCCAGGATCGGCTTGCCCAGCGGATGGTCCTTCCAGAAATTCTGCGTAAACAGCTCATGCACCAGAATGTCCGGATTGTCCTCGTCGATCTTGATCTCTTCGAGAATCACGTCGCGCTCGCGCTCGATGTCGTTCGAGGCAAAGACCGGGTTCAGCACGAGGTCGCTGAGCACGTCGAGCGCGATGGGAACATGCTCGGCCAACGACTTTACGTTGAAGCAGATGGTCTCTTTGCCGGTGAAGGCGTCGAGGTTGCCGCCGATTGAATCCATCTCCCGCGCAATGTGCTGCGCGGAGCGGTGGCGCGTTCCCTTGAAGACCATGTGCTCGACAAAGTGCGAGATGCCGTTGATCTCCGCCTCTTCAGCGCGCGAGCCGGACTTGATCCACACCCCCATTGCCACGGAGCGCAGGTGCTCCATGCGCTCGGTCAGCACGATCAGGCCATTGGGGAGTACGGTGCGGCGAAGATTGCGTTCCATGCTCATGAGATACCTATATTCTAAAAGGGAAGAGAGAACCGTGATTGGGGCCTGATTGGGGTTTGGAGCAAGCCCTTTGCGGACAACGATTTAGGAAAATTTGTGAGCGAAACCGAAACCAAACTCGTGCAGCTTTCCCCCGAAACGGCACAAAAACCACTCTTCGGATTAGATGCTCCAGCCCTTGCCGAGGTTATGGCCCAATCGGGTGAGCCGGCCTGGCGGGGGCGCCAGTTGGCGGAAGCCATGTACCGCCAGCGCGTTGCCGAACTCGACGCAATTACCCCATTCTCAAAATCCCTCCGCGAAAAGCTGGCCGTTGAAGGTTTCGCCGTCGGCCGCCCCCGCATCGCACAGGTCTTTAAGAGCATAGACGGCACGGAACGCTATCTTGTTGAGACGCTGAAGGGCGACACCGTGGAAACCGTCTGGATGCCGGAGGGTGACGACGGCGAGGCCGGAGACGGCAGCGACGCCGACGAGGCAGGGAAGAGCTGGCATCGAGCTACGATCTGCGTGTCGAGCCAGGTGGGCTGCGCCGTGAATTGCCGGTTTTGCCTGACGGCCCGGCTCGGGCTTCAACGCAACCTCACGGCGGGGGAGATTGCAGGGCAGGTGGTTTCTGTGCTTGACCGGCATGGTGTTGAAGTTGGGCGCGATCGCGTGAACCTGGTCTTTATGGGCATGGGCGAGCCGTTTCTGAATTATGAGAGCTTTATGGGGGCGGTGAAGCTGCTTGTCGAAGAAGCCGGCCTGAGCCCGCAGCGCATGACTGTTTCCACCTCGGGCATCGTTCCGGGCATTGAGCGCTTTGCGCAGGAGCCGCAGACGCTGCGCCCCAAGCTCGCCATCAGCCTGAACGCGCCGAATGATGAAGTCCGCAGCGGGGTGATGCCCATCAATCGCAAATGGCCCATTGAATCTGTTATGGACGCGGTCCGGCAGGTTCCGCTTCGTGCGCGCGAGCGCGTGACCTTCGAGTACGTTCTGCTCGGCGGGGTTACCGACCGGCCGCAGGACGCCAGGGAAGTTGCGCGGCTGGTTCGCCGGACCGGGCTTGCCGCCAAAGTCAATTTGATTGCGTGGAACCCCGGACCCGATGTGCCGTATGCGATGCCGCGCGCGGGAGCGGTTGAGTCTTTCCGGCAGTCGCTGGCTGACGAGGGGATTCCTGTTTATCTGCGCAAGCCGAGAGGGCGCGACATCTACGCCGCCTGCGGCCAGTTGAAGCGGACCGTGGAAGGGTAGAAAAAGTATTTAGCCCCGACTGGTGAGGGAACTTTGCCCCAGCGCCAGCAGCGCATCGGTGACGCGATCCGCGGCGTGGCGCACGACCGTCTCCTCGGAAGCGAAGTCTCCGGCAATGCACCGTACGCCGAGCGACTCGATGCGCTCGATATCGGCCTCAATGGGCGAGGCGCCTTCGGCGGCGTAGCGTGCGAGTGTCTCCGGCGAAAACTGCCGCGTGTTGACCAGCGCATAGTCGAAGATGGGCGCCTGCGTGTGCTCATGGATTCGCTCGATGTGCTGCGAGGCCGTCAAGCCGAGGCTTTCATTGGCCTGCGTCATCAGGTTGCAGATGTAAATCCGAAGCCCTGGCGCGCGAGCCAGAGCCTCGGGAATTCCGCGCACCAGCAGGTTGGTAATCAGCGAGGTGTAGAGCGAGCCGGGACCGACGGTAATGATGTCCGCGTGGGCGATCGCGTCGAGCGTTTCCGGCAGCGCGGCGGCGTCTTCGGGGTCGATCATCAACTGCTCGATGCGCCGCTTGCTGGCGGTGATCTTTGTCTCTCCGCGCACCAGCGAGCCGTCGTCCATGCGCGCGACGAGCGTGGCATTTGCCGTTGTTACGGGATAGATTTTGCCTCGGGTGGCCAGAATCTTCGAGGCCAGTTGCACGGCGTGGCCGAAGTCGCCGGTGATATCGGTCAGCGCGGCTACGAAGAGGTTGCCGAAGCTGTGGCCGCGCAGGCCGTTGCCGCTGCGGAAGCGGTAATCGAAGAGCCGCGCCAGCAGGTCGCCTTCTTCGCTCAGCGCCACCATGCAGTTGCGCAGGTCGCCGGGGGGGAGCATGTTGAAGTCCTTGCGCAACTGTCCGGATGAGCCTCCGTCATCCGTTACCGTGACCACGGCGGCCAGGTCGGAAATGCGCTTCTGCTCTTCGGTTCCGGGCGGCGTTACGTGGCTGGAAAGGCCGCGCAGCAAAGTGGAGAGCCCCGTGCCTCCGCCGATGGCAACGACACGCAGAGGGCGAGTGGCGGAGGCGGGCAAGATTTCGGCGGTCAAAACTGCGGGCAAATAAAACTCCTAGAGCGAGAGCGAGCCTTATAGCTCAGGATACAGGAGCTCGGTAAAGCGCGGGTCGTCGGCCATTGCCTGAAAATCGTTGTCCGTGCGCGCCTGCAGGCGGTTGCGCGGATTGAGCGCAATGGCGCGGGCGAGACTTTCCAGGCACTGCTCCGGGCGGTTCAGGATGCACTCGAGCAGCGCCAGACCGTACCAGGCATAATCGGCCTTGGGATCGCTCTTCAGAACTCCCTCGAAATGGTCCCTGGCATCCTCAAAATATCCGGCGTTCAACTGCCACACGGCGTAGTTGTAGCGCTCTTCCGGGGTTTCGAACTTCAGCCCGGCGCTCTCTAACTGCCGCTTGCACGTGGCCATGTACATGCGGATGCGCTCGACGATCTCGCGCGGCGCGTCAGGCAATAATTTTTCAAAAGCGGTGAGCGCCCTCTCATATTTGCCCTGCTGCACCAGTTGGACGGCCGCCTCGTACTTCTGGTAAGCCGGCCCGGTGTGCGCCGGCGGGGCAGGTTTTGCCGCCGGAGCCTTTACGGGAGTGATCTTCTTGCGGCCCGGAGCCGCGGCCTTGGCCTTGGTCGTCATTCAGTCGTCCGTGGAACTCTCTACGAGCACACGCTCTGCGGCCAGATTGGGAGCCTGCATCCGCGCATACGCAATATCCGTTGCTCAGGCACCTTTTATACGCACTTGTCCTCCATCCGTCAAGGACTGGCCGGGACTGGCCGTCCTGGCAACTGTGCCTCCCCACCCCACGCAACAAAAATCGTTGCGCGGGGACCCCGGCTTCTGCGCCACGCGGCGATTGTGACCCTCCCGCTGGCCGGGAGCCGGCATTCCTGCCGGTGTGAACAAACAGGAGTGTTCTGCGCGTGAGTTTGTCTGTTTTATCCGCGGTTGCCGTAGATGGACGGGTTCAGCGCGGGGTCGTTGTACATCTTTAGCTGGCGATAGAGCTTGAAACGCCGCGTTCCGGCAAGGGTCTCCCGCCATAGCGCGTCGAGGCAGGCGGCGAGGTCGCGGCGCTGTTCTTCGAGAATTGTGAGGCGTTCCCGGTTTCGCTGTGCGTGGCCCTGCGGCGCGTCTTTGCGCCCGGCTTCCTCGCGCGTGTGGTAGATCTTCAGCGCGAGGATCGAGAGCCGGTCGATGATTAATCCAGGCGACTCGGAGTTCAGCGGTGCGGCGGGATTTGGCAATCCTCTGGCCGCGAGCAGATCGAGCAGGGCGATGTCGATCTGCTCGGCGAGATCGTTGCGCAACTGGTTGGCGCTGTCGATGCGGCGCTTTACGCCGGCAATCTGCGCGTCGGTTGCGTTGGGCGTGCGCGCTTCGTCCTCGGTGTGCCAGAGATCGAAGTTGGCGCGATGCTGGCGCGCGGCGAGTGAGAACAATGCGCCGGTTGTATCCGCCGTATGCGCAGGCTCCCGGTGCCATTGCTCCGTGAGCTGATCGTGCAGGTTGACAATGGCCTCGGCCGAAAGCATTTCTTCCCGTATCCTTGCGCGCGGCAAAATGTATAAGCGGTGTGAATCGCAGCTTCTATGGTAGAACTATGCTCACCGGCCGGTCGAGCGGAATCCTGGCGGCCACGCACGAGGCGCAATGAGCAACCCTGTCGAGCGGATTCTCTGCATATCGACTTATGAAAAAGGCCAGGATTTCCTGCGCCAGTGCGCGGATATGGGCGTAAAAGCCACGCTGCTCACGCTCGAAAAACACAAAAACGGCGAGTGGCCGCGCGAGGCGCTCGAAGACCTTGTGACGATGCCGGAAAATCTTGCCCGCGAACAGATTGTCAACACCGTTGCGTGGATGTACCGCGGGCGCAATTACCAGCGCATCGTTGCGCTGGACGAATTCGATCAGGAGCTTGCCGCGCATCTGCGCGAGCATGTCCAGGTTCCCGGCATGAGCGCTACGACGGCGAGCTATTACCGCGATAAGCTGGCCATGCGCACGCGGGCGAAAGAGCTTGGCTTTCCGGTTCCCGAGTTTACGCGCGTGGCGAACTACGATGAGCTGCGCGGCTACATGCAGAGCGTTGCCGCGCCGTGGCTGCTCAAGCCGCGCGCCAATGCTTCGGCTATCGGGATTCGGAAGATTCATGAACCGGAGCAGCTTTGGCGCACGCTGGATAAGCTGGGCGATCAGCAGAGCTATTTCGTCCTGGAGCGCTTTGTTCCCGGCGACATTTACCATGTCGATTCGATCGTCAGCGAGGGCCATGTTATTTTTTCCGTTGCGCATAAGTACGGCAAGCCGCCGATGCAGGTGATGCACGAGGGCGGCGTCTTCTCGACGCGCACGGTGGACCGCTCGAGCGCCGACTGCCAGCAACTGACGATGCTGAACGGGCGGCTGGCTCCCGCGCTGGGCATGGAGCGCGGGGTTACTCATGCGGAATACATCAAGGCTCATGCGGCCGGAGACAATGCCGGCGGGGCTCACTCGGACGGGCGGTTTTATTTTCTTGAGATCGCGGCGCGCGTGGGCGGAGCGTTTATTACCGACCTTGTGCAGGCTGCGACCGGAGTGAATCTCTGGCGCGAGTGGGCGCGCATCGAGATAGAAAATCTTCGAGGCAACCCGTATCTGCCTCCGGCGCATTATGGCGAGTACGCGGGCAGCGTGCTCTGCCTGGCGCAGACGGCTGAGCCCGACACCAGCGCCTTTGACGCGCCGGAGATTGTGCAGCGCATGAAGAAGCATCATCATGCCGGGCTGATTGTGCGCTCGCCGCACCCGGCCCGCGTGGAAGAGCTGGTGGAGACGTACAGCGCCGAGTTTGCAAGGCGTTTTCTGGCCTCGATGCCCGTGCCGGAGAAACCCACCGCGTGAATGGGCACGGATCGGGCAGGAGAGTGTCTAAAGAAGAATCGGCCGGCGGCTTTATGACCGCGCGCAAGACAATTTTTGCTCATGCCGATAAGGTTCATTGCGATGCCCTGGATCTCAGCGGAAAGACATTTTGGAGACTCCCCCAATGAGATATCGCCTCTGCGCAGTAGTGTTTTTCCCCGCATTGCTTTTTTTCTTCCTTTCCGCGGCGCGGGCGCAGAATTCTTCCGCGCAGGATAGCTCGCAGACTTCGACGCCGACCAGTAATCCGCAGCAGAAGCCTTCCCCGGCGACGTATCCCGACCAGGCGCCGGCGAATCCATCGACACAGAATGCTCCTCAGAGTCCGGATCAGAATACGACTCAGAACCCGACCCAAAATCCGAATTCGTC
>JASHPD010000273.1 GCA_030038315.1 Acidobacteriaceae bacterium | reverse complement strand
GCGTAGCGGCCCTGATCGACAGAGAACGAATTGGTATTGACGGTCGCCTCCTGCACGGCATCAAGTCCGATGACGAGATTGGTGGACAGGCCGATGTTCAAACCAAGCCAAGGATCGTTTGAGTCGTAACCATCGAGGATGTATCCGTTGGAGGTTGCAGGAAGCCCGTTGAACTCGACGTTGCCGTAGCCGCCGGGAGCTTTCGCATCGCTTGCGGAACCAGCCGTATTCATCAAAGCGCCCTGCGCGAACTGCGCGATATAGGTGAGGTCCTGGCCGGGATTCGGCAGGCTCTTGATGGTCTCTGCGCCAATAGTTGTAGTGGTGTTCGGGTTGTCCAGACTCAACAGACCTGCTTGTGCCGAGACGTTCACGGTCTGCGATGCAGACGAAACCTGTAGCGTAAAGTTCAATGCAACGTTACGACCGACAATCACCGGAGTTGGTTCTGAGGAGGCAGCGGCGAATCCCTGCGCCTGAACCGTGACCTGATATGTCCCCGGATTGACCTGAGAGAACAAATAGTGGCCGCTTGCGTCTGTAATGCCGGTGCGTGTCGCCTTGGTGTTCACTTCGGTCGCCGTTATCGTGGCGTTGGGTAACAAGGCCCCGCTTCCGTCGCTTACCGTGCCGGAGATGGCACTCGATGTTCCGCTTTGGGCATACATGACAGTCTGCATAACCAGAGCTACAAAGAATATATAACCGAGGTTAAGTATCAATTTCAGATGTAGTTTCACCTTTGAGCCTCCATTCGCAAAAAAAAGTTGTGGTGGGTCTAATGGCCTCGGAACGTTTGAATCAGGAGCCAAACATTCAGGGCCGCAATGAGGTAGGCAACGGCGTAGCTCAGATACCTGAGCCATGCACGGTTAGCGAACTCTCCCATACGGCCGGGATCGCTCGTAAATTTCACTAACGGGAAAACAGCGAAGCTCAGTTGCATACTGAGGATGACTTGGCTCAGGATCAGCAGATTGGCCGTTCCCCGCTCACCGTACAGAATCGTTACGATGACCGTTGGAATGATTGCCAACAGCCGCGTGATGAGCCTTCGCAGCCAGGGCTTGAGCCGGATGTGAAGAAAGCCCTCCATCACGACTTGTCCGGCGAGCGTTCCGGTGATGGTGGAGTTCTGGCCCGAAGCGAGTAGAGCGACGGCGAACATGGTGCTTGCGGCTCCCACACCGACCATCGGAGACAGGAGTTTGTACGCATCGCCAATCTCTGCAACCTCGAAGCGACCGCCGCGATGGAAGACAGCGGCGGCGACCACAAGGATCGCGGCATTTACGAACAGGGCGAGCATCAGTGCTGTTGCGGAGTCGATGTTGGCAAAACGGATGGCCTCGCGCTTGCCTTCGCTTGTGCGCTTGTAATCCCTCGTCTGCACAATCGCGGAGTGCAGATAGAGGTTGTGCGGCATCACCGTGGCTCCGAGGATGCCGATGGCGATATAGAGCATGTCGCCGTTCATGACGATGGACGGTCTCGGAATGAAAAGATTGCTCAGGATCGCTCCCCACTCTGGACGGGAGAGCAGAATTTCAACACCGAACAGAATCGCAATCGTTCCGATGAGCGTAATCACCAACGCTTCGAGACGGCGGAATCCCTTGTTTTGCAGGAGCAGGAGGACAAGGACATCGGCGCTCGTCACCAAGACACCGATCACCAAAGGAATGTGAAAGAGCAACTGCAACGCGATCGCGGAGCCAAGCACCTCTGCAAGATCGCAGGCGGCGATTGCGACCTCAGCAAATATCCAGAGGAGAATCGTGGCTCTGCGGCTATAGGTGTCGCGGCACGCCTGAGCGAGATCGCGCTCGCTGGCAACACCCAACTTGAGGGCAAGGCTCTGCAAGAGAATCGCCATCAAATTCGAGAGCATGACGACAAACAGCAACGTGTAGCCGTACTTTGATCCTCCGGCAATATCGGTGGCCCAATTCCCAGGGTCCATATAGCCGACTGAGATCAAAAAGCCCGGCCCAAGAAAGCCGAGCACACGCCGCCACGCAATAGGCGAATCAGAGATACGGACTCGGGAGAGCGAGGCATCGGGAGAGACGGCTTGGAAAAGCTCTGATTCGCGCAGTATGGGCATGGACAGACGTATACCCTTCCGGGTTTCGTCCATTATGCCACATCAAGTTAACTATGGATAATTAAAATTATTGATGCTAGTTCTTCCGCTTTGGGGACGATGGTTTCACCCAAATCTTGTTGGCCGCCGACTCTCCAATCGTGACCCGTCCTTTGCCCAAGTCCAGTTGGAGCGTATCGTCGTAGTTTCGCTCGACGATGCGCAATTCCATGCCTGGTCCTATTCCTATTTTGTGAAAAAACTCCAGCAACTTCGCGTCCCTCTCGTAGAGACGGGCTACGGTGTAGGATGCACCTTCGACCGCTTCTGAAAGCGCCAAGAGGCCCCGACGCTTAATCTGAGCGGGTGTTTCCGGCAGTATGCCGTTCCCATGCGGACAATCGCCTTTGGTTCCGAGTTTTGCGATAAGAATATGCTCGAACTCCGGCGAGATGACGTGCTCCAGTCGTTCGGCTTCTGCGTGAATCTGATGCCACTCCATGCCAAAAATCTCGGCCAACATGCGTTCGACGAGATGATGTCGAAACGCAGTGCGGTGCGCGACCTCCCTCCCTTTGGCTGTGAGCGCAACGGAACTTTCCCCTTTTGCCTCCACGAAGCCGTCTTCACGGAGGCGGCGGATCGCCTTGGTGACGGCAGGCGGAGAGACATTAAGCCACTGCGCGAGCAATACCGGCACAACGCTGTGCCCCTCGCTCTCGGCCTCGATGATGGCTTTGAGGTAGTCTTCACGCGATACTGAAAGTTCGGTTTCCATCGTTATTTATTAACCGAGGTGTATTATACTCGGAAACCCAAGCTCGTTGCAGATTTGAAACAGGATCATGATTAGCGATGTGTGAGAGCCAAACCCTGCCCCATCGAATTGCTCTGTGCATTGCCGAAGCTGATCGCTGACGCTTTGCTGACATCCTTACTGAGACTTCCGGCAAGGTTGGCGGCATCATTGGTATAAATCTGCGCGTCGTGCGAAGCGCGAGAGACGGACACATAAGCGAACCTGCTGGAAATCAGTTCCGGGTGAACTTCGGTGTCCATATTCACAATGACTCGTTCAGAAGTGAGTCCCTGTGAACTATGCGAAGTTACGGCGTAGCCGTGGTCAAGATGCCTCATCTCGGCGGCATCAAAGCGCACGATGCGGTCTTTCGGGCCATCCATGCGGACGCTGATCTTGCCGTTCTCTCCGATCTGCTGGATGGTGCCGAGGTCACGATTGGCTACCTGCAAGTCTCTGTTCGGAGCCGTAAATTGAATCTTGTCTCCAATCGCAAACTCGCGCTCGATCTCACGGTACGCGGCGATGCCGCGTAGCCGTGACGGGTCATAGGTCACTTGCTGGCCGTCCTGCTTCCGCACGGTAACAAGATTTTCTTTCGCGTCCGTGGTGACGACCTGTGCATAGCTTCTTGGTTCTATACCATGTTCCTTGCTCCCGCGCGTGTAATGCAGAACGTCTCCGGGCTGATAACGACTCGCCCACTCCCGATCCGCGCCGGTCATGTCGTTGCGCGGCGTCAACACGCGCATGGAATGGTCTTTGCTGTCTACGACACCAAGCGCCTGCAATTCCTGCCGCACGGATTGATTGATAGAGCGGCGCGACGCATTATCGGGCGAAACGATAATGGTGTTTTCGGGACGTTCGGCATAGCTTTTGGCGATAGCTGCGATGCGCTCCTCCGGGTCTTTGATTTCGGTAATGCGTCCCTGCTGCGCAAGCATCTCGACCCCGATAGCAGTTTCGTTTTTGGACAGATGTTCGACAGCTTTCAACAGTTCGGGATTGGATTTCTGACGCACGATCTGGTCAAGCTGTGCGGTCTTCATCCCTGCTTCCTGCAACTGCTCGAAGGGCTTTCCCGCATCGACGCCCTGATGCTGGCGCGTGTCGCCAATGAGCAGAACTCTATCCTGCGGCCCGACCTTATTCAAAAGATCCCGCATCTGCTGCGTCGATGCCAAAGAGGATTCATCGACCATATAGAGATGCTTCCTTGCGGGATCGCCGGCGGCCTGCAGGCCGCCGCCTGCGAGGAAGCGTTGTAACGTGTCAGCCTTGATTCCGGCATCACGGAGTTGCTTGGCTGCCCGTGATGTCGGGGCAAAACCTTCCACGGCGTAGCCGTTCTTTTCGGCTCCCTCCCGTATGGTTTCAAGCACGGAAGTTTTGCCTGAGCCTGCCCGTCCCTGCAATCCCTGCACCTGATCGCGGGAAGTTAGCACCTCTTCAATGACTCGTTTCTGCGCGGCATTGAAATCAGAGCGAGATTCCGAGAGTGGTACAGCGGATTCAATGGACATGATCTGCGGGGCGCGGTTCTGTCCACTCTGTACCTTCTGAACAATCTCGTTCTCGGCCTTGATGGTCGCCGCGGTGGTGAACCTGCGACCGGCTTTCTGGCTATCCTCTGCAATCTCTTTGAACTCGCCAGAAGCAACCCGCGCCTCGAAGCTGGCGCGAACTTCCGGGTAGGTCATCTCTCCCATGCCACGGCGCAAGGCATCCACGTAGAGAGCGCGTTCATCTACGACCGCCTCTCGCTCGAAGCCTTTATCGCGGGCAAAGGTGACGGCCTCCCGCACCTGCTGTTGCCGTTCCTTGACGGGGCGCTCCTGCGCCTGTTCTGTCCGGCGCTGTCGCGTCTCCGCCACAACCTTGTCAGCCTGATTGCCGAACTCGTCGGCTATCTGTTTATGCGCGGCCAGGATTTGATCGGGAGACAGGCTGACTTTCTTATCGCGGGTGTTGTGCGCGGCAATCTGGGCCGCCTCCGGGCCAGCAAAGCCACTGCGGGAGAGGGCTTCTTCGATCTGCTGGCGGCGCGGACTGGAAGCATCAAGGTATTCCTGCGTGTATCCCTTGATCTCCGGCGCTCCGCTCTTGCCCGCTTCGATCTCATAGCCGAGGTCACGCAGCTTGTAGGTGAGATGGGATTGATAGACGGCGGTAGCAAACTGCTGGCTTTCAAACAGCGAGTGCGGCTGCAAGGCCCGCATCTTCCCGTTGTCACGTTCGGTCATATTGAAGATGACGACATGCGTATGGAGCTGCGGCGCGGAATAGCCGTCAACCGGGCGGGCGGTGTCATGCTCGAATTTCGCCGCCACAAACTTGCCCGTAGTCTCGGCGGGACTGTTGCCGCCGATGCGGGCCTGCGTGTACCGCTCCAACTCGTTCAACGCTACGTTGACGGCTTCGCGGTGCGCCTCCCGTACCCGGTCATCGCCGCCGACAAGGGCGGTCAGAGAGATGGACTTGGGGGCCGAAAACGTAGCATCCCATCCGGCGCGATGCTCCACGGGAGAGACCATCTCTCCCTGCGCGTTGCGGTATTCATGGACGACACGATGTGAGACCAACTGCTTGCCGGTTTGCGGGTGCTGGCCTTCGGAGAGGCGGGCGAACTCCTCCGCACCCACGGCACCAGACAACTCGAAGGTGTCGGCCAGCTTGCCATGCCATTCCCCTTGAATGGTGTCACCCTGCTTCCAGTAGTTCTGCTCGGCGGCGGTGAACTCTTTCTCATGGTAGGTTTGTGCCTGCGATGCGGAGAGCGGCTTTGAGATATTCAGCATGGTCACTCCTCATCCCTTGAACGTGAGGGCCTGTTGTTCGCTGGTGTCATCGGCGATGGTTGTTTCCGGCTGTATCTCGTGCGCTGCGGCAGGCGCATTGGGTTGCGGCTGCGGTTCGGCTGGAACTGCGGAAGCCTGCGGCTCCTGTGCCAACTCCGCCGTGCCGGGTTCCGACTTCGGGGCATACGGCAGTTTGTCGTCCGGGCGTTCGCGTAGCTCGAAGGGCTTGGCGACTTCCGGCATATCGAAGTACGGAAACGAAAAAAACGTCACGAAATTCTGATACTTCATAAAGGCGTGGAGGTCTGCGAGGCCGGAGATTTCCGACTCCAATACCAGCGGCTCCACCTGCCGCTCAATGGTGAAGTTGTGACCGGAGCGGGTGCCGTCGAAGTGTGTCTCGCGCAGCCGCTCAATCTCTATCTTGCCGATGAACTTGGATACCCACTCCCCGGCGTTCGGCTCCTTCGTCGTGAGCCAAACGTTGGTCGCAGGCTGCGACAGCATCACCTCGGCCAGATGGCCGTACAGATACTCAAGCTGCGCCTTGCCCTGAAAGCCAAGCACGATGGGATTGCGGCTCTTGCGGCTTTCGACGATGGCCGTGTGAAGCTGCGGCAACTTCTGTAAGCTCGCCAGCTCGTCAATGACGAACCACACTCGCTTTTGCTCTTTGGTCGGTTCATTGAGCAAGCGGAGAACCAGCCAATCAATCCATAGGCTCTGCAACGGTCGCAACGCTTCACGTTCGGCGGGAAGCGAGGTAAGGAAGATCCATCCCTGCCGTTTCTCGGCCCACTCGGTAGCCGTCCATCTCCCATTGCCTTCGCCCTTCTTTGGGAGTAAACGTAAGCTGTCCGCGACCAATCCGAGAGAGCCGAGAACACCGGCCCGCTGCTGGTGCGCTCGCGGGTCAATCAGGTGTGCGTGTGCGCGTCTCAAAGACATTCAGATACTCGTTATCGAGGTCTTCCGAGTGTGGGTGTCCGATGTGCGGAGCGAAGACAGAAGAGAGGCGTGCATGATGTTCTTCACTGAGCCACATCGGGAAGACGTTGAACTTGCCATTGCCGGGAAACATCGCATAGAACGCGCAGAGGTTGCCAAGTGTCTCCTCGATCACTTGGGCGCGGGCATCGACGAAG
Source organism: Acidobacteriaceae bacterium (assembly GCA_030038315.1). Classification (GTDB taxonomy): domain Bacteria; phylum Acidobacteriota; class Terriglobia; order Terriglobales; family Acidobacteriaceae; genus Telmatobacter. Next base: position 1,223 of record JASHPD010000273.1, on the reverse strand, counting down.
ATCCGATGCACGGCAGGTGCGGTATCGCGTAGCTGCTCCGCACCGTTCGCGGCCAGGAGCAGACGGAGCGAGTATTCACCCTGCGCTTTCTTGTCCAGCTCGCGGATGACAAGGCTTAAGTCATCGACGCTGCTGTTGGCGGCTTTTGCACCTGCGCCGGTTTCGAGCGAAGCCGTGTCGCGTCCGCTCATCACGCGAGTCAGCACACCCACCTTGAAAAACGAGATGAACTTTTCTTGTGCGTCGATTTCACTCCGCGCCGCAGTGGTGGACTTGGGCCGCCATGTGGAGCACAGGACACTATCGCAATCCAGCGTGAGCAGGCCGGAGAAGAGACATGGCCTCGACGCTTCGGGCGTGGTTTTGAGGGAATACATCTGCACGTAGCGTTTGCCGACGCGCAAATGATCGCTATGCCAGGCGACCGGATTGCTGACGATCTGCCGGTCTACCCCGGTATCGTCACGGAGCTGCGATTGAGCGGCCCATTCCTCAAGGTTGAAGAGATACGAAAAGAATTGGAACGTAGCTTGTTTGTCGAGCAAGCGTAGTCCCAGCAACCCGCCAAGATGTCCTTCCAGAATTGTTGCCGCCTTCTGAAGTTCCGCCAGCATCCGCGATGTGTCGGCGAAGTTCTCCTGCGGCTTGAGGTCGAATGCTTTCAGCTTGGGCGGCTCCAACGTGAGACACCAATGAAGGTCAATGCGCCGAAAGGTGGCGGTCTTGGCAAGGAAGCCGAGACGGTCATCGACGAAAACCTGTGTTACGGGATTGCTATAAGTCTTCTGGCGCGGCAACTCATAGCCGGACATGACGCGGGTGTACTGGTACAGGCATGAACCTTCGGGAAGCCCACGCAATGCGCCTTCAATCGAGCGCACCCGCGATTCGAGTTCCTGATCGGTCAATCCCTCTTCATCAATGCCAGTGAGTGCAAACAGGCATCCGTAGCCGCCGCCTTTCAGCGCGAAGATGTTTGGGCTAATGAAGCGTGCAATCGGAACGATGCTGCACGCGGCCCCAGCTTTGGCGAACCACGGAACGAATTTGGCTTGCTCAGTATTTGCGCGGGTCATAGTAGGACTTCTGGTTGAGGCTGAGGCCCCACAGTTGAAACATCTTTGGGTGTTTGCGGACGATGAGCCATGCACTCACGACAAGCGTGGGGAAGGCGACCATCGCCAGTAGGCGAAACCCAACGAGGAAAACCGTTACGCAGACGA
>JASHPD010000272.1 GCA_030038315.1 Acidobacteriaceae bacterium | reverse complement strand
CCTTAGCGGCTGGCCCGGCCGTATTGGAGGCCCAGAACCCGGGCAGCCAGTACGGCAAGAGTGGTACGTACCGACTCGATGATTTCAGCGGTTTCTTTCGAGCCGGGATACATCATAATATCCGCGCTGGCAAATACAGCCAGTATCGCGATGACAATCAGAATCCACTTTGTAGCAGGGCACATGTCCGTCATCAGTCCGACGTTCGAGCAGACGAAGATATACCCGAGATTCTGATGATCTGGGTAAGCTTTCCATGTGACCACTGTTCAGTGGTTGACGACGCGCATAGCCGCCTGCCTGCAAGATCGAGTGGCATTTATAGAACACGTTGCCAAACTGCAATTCCAGGATTTTCTATTTGATAGATGCCAAAGAATTTGCTGTGATAGTTGCCAGAATTATTGTTCCGATTTTTCGAGGTGGTTGGCAATAGTTGCCAGAATTGCTCGGGAGTCATGCAAAAACCACCTCAAAATCCCTTATTTTCGGGGTCGATAGTTGCCAGAATTATTGTGCAGGTCCATCCAACTAGCTTCAGAGGGTGCGCTGAGATAGTTTGGGATATTGATGGACAGTCTGGGGTATTGATGTACGGTCCGGGATAATGTTGTCCGTCTCCACCACAAATATGTTGTCCGTCTCCAGCTGCACTTCAATCACGGCCTTCAACAAATTCCGCGGCCGATCCACGGTGCCGGACTTCGATATTTGTATAGCGGCGCTTATACAAATATCGGAAAACGTCAACCAAATACCATAATTAAAATAACTTACACCATTTCTTCATGGTGTCCGTTGGACAGAAATTGCGCAAAATAAGGACACTATTTCCGCAAATCTGGACAATAATTCCGCAAACCTACATCCCGCTACAGTTCTTAGATGTCGAGGTTCTTTACATCCAGCGCGTTGTCTTCGATGAACTTGCGCCGCGCCTCAACATCCTCGCCCATCAGCGTGGTAAAGATTGTCTCCGTCTCGGCAATATCTTCGAGCTTGACCTGCAGGAGCGTGCGGCGCTCGGGGTCCATGGTCGTCTCCCAGAGCTGCTCGGCGGTCATCTCGCCCAGGCCCTTGTAGCGCTGCACCTGGTAGTCCTTCTTGCCCTGCTCGACAATGTACTCAAACAGATCGCGCGCGGCCTGCTTTTCGACCGGGTCGCGCGGGATGCGCGAGGAGCGCGCGGCTTTGCTCTCGGTCTTCGTCTCTTCGCTTTCGCCTTCTTCGTCGGAGGCATCCTGCGCGGAGGCCTTGCCGGTGAACTCGATCAGGAACGGCGGCTCGAGATATTCCTTGATCTGCGCGTACTTGGCCATCATCTGGCGGTACTCGGGGCTTGAGGCGAGCATCCAGTCGATGCAGCGCGTGGCGCCCTGCGTGTCCGTAAAGCAGACCGACCAGGTGTGGTGCTCCTCATCCTGCACGGGCGTGGCGAGCTTGATCTGGAACTCGTCGGCGAGCTCTTCGAGCTTCTTGTAGAGCGCGGCGAGCTTTTCCGGCACGGCTTTGCCGCCTTCGGCGGAAGAGAAGTCGGCGCGATGCGTCAGCTCGGCGCGGGCGAGCAGCTCGACGAGGCGCTCGTTGCGGATGCGCTTATCTACTTTTTCGACGAAGCCAAGATATTCGCCGAGCGTGCTCATAAAGCGCGTGCGGTCGGCGCCTTCAATCTTCTGCGCGTTCTCGCCGTGGCGAATGGTCGTACCTTCAGAGGCGCGCTTGACCATGACTTTGACGAATTCGCGGTCGTCCTTGATGTACTGCTCGAAGCGGCCTTTTTTGATCTTGTAAAGCGGCGGCTGCGCGATGAAGACGTGCTCGCGCTTGATGAGCTCCGTCATGTGGCGGAAGAAAAAGGTGAGCAGAAGCGTGCGGATGTGCGAGCCGTCCACGTCGGCATCGGTCATCAGGATGATCTTGCCGTAGCGCAGCTTGGCGGGGTCGAAGTCGTCTTTGCCGATGCCGGTGCCGAGCGCGGTAATCATGGCGCGGATTTCCTCGTGCCCGAGCATCTTGTCGTAGCGGGCCTTTTCTACGTTGAGGATCTTGCCCTTGAGCGGCAAAATCGCCTGGAACTTGCGGTCGCGGCCCTGCTTGGCCGTTCCGCCTGCGCTCTCGCCCTCGACGAGGTAGAGCTCGCAGCGCTCCGGGTTGCGCTCACTGCAATCGGCCAGCTTGCCGGGCAATCCGCCGCCGTCCAGCGCGCCTTTGCGCCGCGTCAGGTCGCGGGCCTTGCGCGCGGCCTCGCGGGCGCGGGCGGCTTCAATGGCCTTGTTGATGATGCGCTTGGCGATGGGCGGGTTCTGCTCCAGGAATGCGCCGAGCCGCTCGTTGACGAAGGCCTGCACGATACCGGCGATGTCGGAGTTGAGCTTGCCCTTGGTCTGGCCCTCAAACTGCGGCTGCGAAAGCTTGACGCTGACGACGGCCACGAGTCCCTCGCGCACGTCGTCGCCGCTCAGCGATTCCTTCATGTCCTTGAAGAGACCGAGCTGCTGTCCCGTCACGTTGATGGTGCGCGTCAGCGCCGTGCGGAAGCCCGAAAGATGCGTGCCTCCGTCAACGGTGTTGATGTTGTTGGCGAAGCTGAAGACCGTCTCCGAGTAGCTGTCGTTGTACTGGAGCGCGATTTCGATCTCGACGCCGTTGCGCTGCGCCTCCATAGTGATCGGCTTGTCGTGCAGAACCTGCTTGCCGCGATTGAGGTGCTTGACGAACTCTGCGATGCCGCCCGCGTAGCGGAACTCGGCGCGCTTGGCTTCGCCGGTCTTGGGGTCGGCGGTACGCTCGTCGGTGAGCGTGATCTCCAGGCCCTTGTTCAAAAACGCGAGCTCGCGCAGGCGCTGGGCCAGCGTGTCGTAGTTGTACTCGGTGGCTGTAAAGATTGTCTTGTCGGGCAGAAAGTGCACCTTGGTGCCGCGCTTCTTGCTGGTGCCGCTCTTGCGCAGCTCGCTCACCGGATCGCCGCAACTGAAATCCATCTCCCACGTGTGGCCGTCACGCCAGATCTCAACATTAAACTCCTGGCTGAGCGCATTGACGCAGCTCACGCCTACGCCGTGCAGGCCGCCGGAGACTTTGTAGGTGGAGGAATCGAACTTGCCGCCGGCGTGGAGCTTGGTGAGCACCACCTGCACGGCCGGCATCCGCTCGCCGTTGGGCAGCGTCTTCATGTCCACCGGGATGCCGCGGCCGTCGTCGATGACGGTGATCGAGTTGTCCACGTGGATGACGACGTCGATCCTGGTGGCGAAACCGGCGAGCGCTTCATCGACAGAGTTGTCGACGACCTCGTAGACCAGGTGGTGCAGACCCATATCCCCCGTGGAGCCGATGTACATGGCCGGACGCAGGCGAACGGCTTCGAGGCCTTCCAGAATCTTGATGTTGTCACCGGTGTAGTTGTTTTTCGGGGTCTGGTCGGGAGGGAGCGTGGTGGTCTCGGTCGCCATAGAGGTCCATTTCGGGCAGAGGTTCCAACTTGCCCGCAATCAAGGGGTTCGGCACGGCTCGGCGCGCCGGGTAGTTTCCACTTAACCGCTTGAAAAACGGGGATTTTAGACCTTCTCGCCTGTATCAATTTTACCACGCGGAAGGGTTCAGGCAGGGCGGCTTTTGCGGCGATTTTCGCCTCTGGAGCCGTGTTGTGCACCTTCTTTGCAGCAGGTTCGGCAAATTCCCGGAAAGAATTCTGTGCCGTAGCGGCGCACCTCGGCTACCATTTTCACAACAAGGGATTTATCCCAAATCGCCCCATGTCCAAGGAGATTATTACCATGAAGCTCGCTATCCGCATCTTTGCCGCTCTTGTCGTTCTTGCCGGCGCCGGCGCCGCCGCCGTTACCGTGCCCTCCTCTTCGGCACACGTCATGCCCAGCAGCCAGGCTGTTTCGGCGGCGCTGCCCGGCCCTGTCTGTACCCCTGGTATGCCCACCTGCGCACCCCAGCCTTGCTGCACTTGCGGGTGCTCGGCTATGGCCAGCCTGTATCTCTGAAGTGCTAAACGGCCAGACCCGGCTATGCCATCTCCTGTGGCAAGCGGTAAATACGCGCCCCAGAGAGCTGGCGTCGAGTGCAGCAGGACCATAAATTTAGCCATTATGGCTCCGGTGCACTCCAAAAACAGTATTCTATGCTGGCAAGAATCCAGCAAACACCGATAAAAACATTCGTTGTAAAGAGATTCTGAAACTTGAATCTCCAAAATTCTCAAACTTCTACTTCGAGGTTACCCATGAAACTCGCTATCCGCATTTTCGCCGCTCTTGTCGTTCTTGCCGGTGCCGCCGTTGTTACCGTGCCCTCCTCTTCAGCACACGCCATGCCCAGCAGCCAGGCTGTTTCGGCAGCGCTGCCCGTCCCTGGCTGCGGTCCCTACTGCCCGCCAGCCAGTTCCAAGGTAACTGCCAATCCTACGACCCTTCGGTAACTACTGGTCGTAGCACGAAAGTGCCAGAAAACTAATTGCTTTTTGATTGGTACATAGACCTTTTCACGCTATCCTGAGGTCAACTTCAGAATTGCGGATGGGTTTTTATGTCTCTAAATCCTGCAATGTGGATCATGACGCTGGCGGAAATGACGTTCTGGATTACGCTGGCAGTTCTTTTCCGGCGCAAAAATCTCCAGCAGCGCTTCCCGGCGATGGGTTGGTATCTGGCTCTTCGCGCAATTTCGACGCCACTGCTGCTTGCTGTGCTTGCTATCCAGTCACAGCCTTCTTCGGCACGGCTTTGGTTCGCTGCTTATTTCTTTGGCTACTGGACCGTCTACCTCGCAAGCACCGTTCTCCTGTTCCTCATCACGCTGGAAGTCTTCCGCTCAGCTCTTGCTGGTTTTTCCGGGCTCATGCGCTTCGGCACCGTCATCTTCCGGTGGGCGGCCGTAGCTTCGGTCATTATCAGTCTCTCGACGATCAGCATTGCGCATCTGGACATTTTTAATAGGAATCCATCCGCGTACTTTACCCTGATTCCCACGCTGGCATATCAACTGATGCGTTCGATGAGCATCATCGAGTTGTGCCTGCTGGCCTTCCTCTGCCTCAGCATGAATGCTTTGCGTCTTTCGGCGCGCGATCTGAGTTTTGGCATTGCCCTGGGTTTTGGAATTCTTTCTTCGGGCGATTTCGTCATCGGCGCCTTCGAATCGTGGAGGGGGACTCTGATTGACCCGGCGCAATTTATCAGCGAGGGGATTCTGCTCTTTGCACTCTGCCTCTGGGTTACTTACGCCGCTCTGCCTGAGCCGGAGCGCAGGCCGGTCGTCGTCCCGGCCAGCTCGACCATCTACCGCTGGAATGAGATCGCTTCCGCGCTGGGCCACAAGAGCCCCAAGGTTGCCGTGCCGCAGCCGGCCAGCGCCTTTTTCCTTGCCGATGTCGAAAAGGTGGTCGAGAAGGTCATCACCCGTACGCTGACGGAATCGGAATCGAACTCGTAGAAGCGCGAGCTGAAAAAGTCTCCGCTGCCACGCCGCGGACCCATATCCGTCTGAACTTTGGATGGCGCGAATACTCTCTGACAATCGAAACGGCGGCATGTCCAGACCTCTTGCGGTCCGAGGGTGAATCGTGGGGTTTGGGCGTGCTGCGACCGGCCTGATCCGGCGAGGTGCATTCTCATGCGCGGCGGATGCGGGATTTGAGAATGCAGAAGAATGGCCGGGACGGGCACGTTTGAACTTCCGCGCTCCAAGTCCGCCGCGTGCACTTCACGCGTCCGACCGCAGCCGGCAAGAATCCTGATGGCTGCGCGAGCTTCATCGGGAGCGGCAAGGCCAACCCAATCGTTGCCGTAAAGATCGCGGAAGTTTGAGAAATTGCTGGCGTGGTCTGGTTTTCGCGTGCATATACTGTCTGCACACGATCTGGCACCTCATTCTCGTTTCTCCGGAGATCACATGTCGCTGCGTTGCCGCTTTGTTGCCCTGGCTGCGGTGGTTGTTGCCGCTTGCCTGTCTGCGCCGCTGTCCGCTGTGGGGCAGTCCTCGGGTCCATACCTCTTTCGCAATCCCTCGCTGAGCAAAAGCTCGGTGGCGTTTCTTTATGCGGACGATATCTGGACGGTGAGCCGGTCGGGTGGAGCGGCGGAACGGCTGACTTCGCAGGGGGATGTCGATGAAGGACCGTATTATTCGCCGGATGGGAATTTTATTGCGTATTCGGCGGAGGTGCATGGCGCGCCGCAGGTCTTTGTGATTCCTTCGGCGGGCGGGATTCCGAAACAGATTACGTGGCGGCCGGAGGGAAGCTACGCCGACGGATGGACGCCGGATGGGAAGGATGTGATCTTCGGCTCGATGCGCCTGAGCGTGCGGGATTACCTGCGCATATTTAAGGAAGCGGCCGACGGGTCGGGGATTCCGGAGGCGCTGCCGCTGCCGATGGCTTACAACGGCAGCTTTTCGCCGGATGGCGAGTGGTTTGCGTATGAGCCGGTCTCGCGCTGGGAGCGGGACTCGTGGAAGCGGTATCACGGCGGGCAGAATTTTCCGATCTGGATTGTGAACCTGAAGACGCTGGATCTCGAGAAGATTCCGAGCGCGAACACGGAGGACCTGAATCCGGTCTGGGTGGGCGACTCGATCTACTTTCTTTCCGACCGCGACGAAGCGGATTCCGATGCGCCGGCGGAGACTGGTGCGGGAAGTTACGAGGCGGTTCCGAAGAACGGCCCGATGACGCTCTGGCGCTACGACACGAAGACGAAGCGCGTGGTGCGCGTGATCGACAACCACGGGCTGGACCTGAAGACGATCGCGGCGGGACCGGGAGGGCTGGTGTATGAGCAGTTCGGCTCGCTGCATCTGATCGACCTTCCCTCGCCCGACAAGCCGGGCACGGACCATACGCTCGCGATTACGCTGCATGGGGATTTTCCGCGGCTGGCTCCGCATGAGGTAACGATTTCGCCGATGGAGATTCAGAATGCGGCGCTCTCGCCGACGGGCAAGCGCGCGGTGTTTGAGGCGCATGGGGAGATTTTTACGGTGCCGGCGGAAAAGGGCGATACGCGAAACCTGACGAATACGCCGGGCGTGGAAGAGCGCGATCCGGCGTGGTCGGCGGACGGGCAGAGGATTGCCTACTTCTCGGATGCTTCGGGCGAGTACCAGCTTTTTATCCGCGACCAGACGGGGTTCAAGCCGCCGATTGCGATCAGCCTTGGGTCTGACCCCTCGTACTTCAGCGATCTCGCGTGGTCACCGGACTCGAAGCGATTGATTTACACGGACAAGCACAACCGGCTTTGGTATATCGACGCGCCGGCGGATGCCAACGCGCCGAAGACGGCGCCGGTGATGATCGACAAGAACGAGGAATCGGGATTTGGGGCGAGCTTTGGAGCGGTGTGGTCGCCGGATTCAAAGTGGGTTGCTTACGCAAAGCCGCTGCCGAATCATTTGGGCGCAATCTTTCTTTACTCGCCGGCGACGGGGAAGTCTACGCAGGTGACGGATGGGATGAGCGATGCTTCGAGCCCGGCCTTCGATCCGAACGGGAAGTATCTCTACTTCCTGGCTTCGACGGATGACGGGCCTTCAAATGCGGGAATCGATCTCTCTTCGCTGGACAGAGCGCAGACGAGCGCGGCTTATGTGGCGGTGCTTGCAAAGGATGAGCCTTCGCCGGTTCCGCCGGAGAGCGATGACGAGGCTGCGAAGAAAGAAGAGACAAAGCCGGACGCAAAGGCTGACGAGACAAGCGGCGCGAATGCGGGCAAGGATGAGAAAGCCAAGCAGGACGCGGCGAAGAGCAAGCCCGTGGATGTGAAGGTGGATCTGGACGGGATTGGCAGCCGCATTCTTTCGCTGCCGGTTCCGGCGCGGAATTATCTCGGATTAGCGACGGGCAAGACGGGGACGATCTTTCTGCTCGAAGGCGGGCCGCTTGGGCGCTCAAGCTACGGCGGGCCGGGGATTCGCGCGGTGTGGCGCTTTACGCTGAAGGACCGCAAGCCGGAGACGGTGCTGGATGAGATTGACGGGTTCACGGTTTCCGCGGACGGCTCGAAGGCGCTGATTGCGGCGCATGGGAGCTTTTCGATTGCCGACACCGATGCGCTGAAGCCGGGCGGCGGCAGCGGAAAGCCGCTGAACATGGGCGGAATGCGGGCGACGATCGACCTGCGCGCGCAGTGGAAGCAGATGTACCACGAGACCTGGCGGATTGAGCGCGACTATCTCTACGATCCGAATACGCATGGATTGTCGATTCCGAAGATTGAGGCGAAGTATGAGCCGTACCTGGCGAACCTGGCTTCGCGGGCGGAGTTTACGTATCTCTCCGATGAGATGCTGGGCGAGATTACGATCGGGCACATGTTTATACGCGGGCCGCATGAGCATGGCGGCGGGCCGCAGACGGGGCTGCTGGGCGCGGATTACACGGTGGAGAATGGGCGATACAGGATTGCGCACATTCTGGGCGGCGAAAACTGGGTGCCTGGGATGGCTTCTCCGCTGACTTTGCCGGGCGTGTCTGTGAAGGAGGGCGAGTATCTGCTTGCCGTGAATGGGCGCGATCTGCACGCTTCCGACAATCTCTACAAATTTTTCGAAGGCACGGCGGGACAACAGACGGTGCTGCACGTGGGGCCGAATCCGGATGGGACGGGCGCGCGCGATGTGACAGTGGTGCCGATTGCGAACGAGAACGCGCTGCGGAACCTGGACTGGATTCAGTCGAACATCCGGAAGGTGGACAAGCTCTCGGACGGCAAGGTGGCTTATGTCTACATGCCGAATACGGCGGGAGACGGATATACGAATTTCAACCGCTATTTTTATGCGCAGCTCAACAAGCAGGCGCTGGTGCTGGATGAGCGGTGGAACGAAGGCGGGCTTATTGCCAACTACATCATCGAAACGCTGGAGCGGAAACCGCTGGCCGGCGCGGTGGAGCGCGATGGAAAGCCGCTTACCGATCCGGTGGGCGCGATCTATGGGCCGAAGGTGATGCTGATTAACCAGAACTCGGGCTCGGGCGGGGATGCGATGCCGTGGTACTTCCGCAAGGCGGGGGTGGGCAAGCTGATTGGCGTGCGGACGTGGGGCGGACTGGTAGGGATTGGCGGCTATCCGGTGCTGATGGACGGCGGGTCGGTGACGGCTCCGCGGTATGCGATCTACGGGCTGCATGGGCAGTGGGAAGTGGAGAACCACGGCATAGCGCCGGACGTTGCCGTGGAGGAGACGCCGAAGGAGTTTGCGGCGGGGGACGATGCGCAGCTTGAGGCGGGAGTAAAGACGGTGCTCGACGAGCTGAAGGCGCATCCGATTCCGGCGATTCCGGTGCCGACTTATCCGAACTATCACAAGAGCGATGGGTTGGGAAAATAGTGGATTGCCGGGAAATGAAATCGCCCGGTGGAGGGATTCTGCCGGGCGATTCTGTTTGCTTGCGTGAGATGAGATGGTTGCTGCGACCGGCAGGAGCACCACGAAAGCCGAACGCGCCACGAAGCGGCGGGGTTGCCATACGCGCAGTATCGGCCGGGACGGGCAGATTTGAACTGCCTCCCTGAAAAATCAGTAACCTTGGCAGCAATGGTCAACGATGTTCGGAATTGCTCAAACGCCAATCAATACGCGGGGATCGTGCAATGCACGATTGCTCCTGGCCGGTCAGGCTTCCCTGCCCTTTACCCCTGAGTGGCCACAAGGATCACGGACAACGCCATGCAACGAAGTCAGCGGCGTCTGGCTGAATGACCTGGGGGAACAAAGAAACACAAAAATAACTGCAACACTGACGATCCAACGCTTCATAATTTTGCAATGGCCTCCGAAGATGCGCGTTTGATCGGCGACCAGCAGCCGGGCGCGACGAAGTACGCCTTTACTGATATCCATACCTATGATGCGGACTCACCGCTGGCACTCTCCGGTCTGCCGGGGCCGGTGGGTGTGGTTCGAGATCAGACGGAGTAATGCGATAGTCTGGATTGCTTCCGGAAACGCGAGGCAGGCACGCCTGTCTCGCGTTCGGGAACCAGAGTTTTGGGAGAGGGGTTTCATGCTTGCATCCGTTGTTTGCAGCGCGTCTCGCATGACTGCGCTTCTGGCGGTACTTGCTGTCGCGAGGGTCGCTGCTCCGGCCTGTGCGCAGGAACTTCCCAGGGTCGAAGTTAACTGGAAGACAACGATTCTCGTTTCTAAATCGACCCCGACCTTGCAGGTTGTCACCAACCCCATGCTGAACCGGGGATCCTTGCTTCACGACGGCGCATTTTCCGCGCTCAAGGCGCTCGGCGCGGATTATGTGCGCTTTGTTCCCTGGCTGCCGTATCCAAAGATTGCCGTGGCCGAGCTCGATCCGCCGACGAAGGAAAAAACTTCGTGGAACTTCACTTATATTGATCCGATCGTGGAGGACTTTATGGCCGCGACCAGTGGTCACTCCACGATCCTCAATTTCAGCACTATTCCGGCGTGGATGTTCAAGACCGACAAGCCGGTCAAATATCCGGCGGACCCCAACCAGGTTTTCTGGAGCTACACGCAGGGCACGGAACTGCGTGACCCGAGCTGCAGGCAGCTTGGCGACTATTATGCGCGGCTGGTGAGCTGGTATACGCGCGGCGGATTCACCGATGAGAACGGCAAGCGGCACGTCTCGGGCTATCACTATACGTTTCCTTACTGGGAGGTGCTGAACGAAGTTGACTTCGAGCACAACACCTCGCCCGAAGATTACACAAAGCGCTATGACGCGATTGTCGAGGCTATTCACAAGGTGAGCCCGGAGACAAAATTCGTCGGTTTAGCGCTCGCCGCTCCGAGCACAGAGCCGCGGTTCTTCGAATACTTCCTCAATCCGAAGAACCACAAATCCGGTATTCCGCTGGATTACATCTCGTTTCACTTTTACGCCAATCCCGCGCCGGACGAGGGACCGAACGACTGGCAGCATACCTTCTTCGACCAGGCGGACGGCTTCCTTAACGTCACCCGTTACATCCTGGCGATTCGGGACCGGCTCTCGCCGAGGACGAAGATCGATGCAGACGAGCTGGGCGTGATTCTTCCCTCGGATGGGCTGGAGATCGCTGCGGGCAAGGCGCTGCCGGATCACATTCCGCATGTCTATTGGAATGCGGCGGGGGCGCTCTACGCTTACCTGTATGTCGAGCTTTCGCAGCTTGGCGTGGATGTCATCGGAGAATCGCAACTGGTTGGCTACCATTCGCAGTATCCGAGCGTTTCCATGATCGACTACAACAACGGCAAGCCGAATGCACGCTACTGGGTGCTGAAGCTGCTCGTTGACAACTTCCATCCCGGTGACAGGCTGGTGGACAATTCCAGCGTTCCCGGCGGCATTCTGGCTCAGGGATTCCTCACGCCGGAGGGCCGCAAGGTTCTGCTCATCAACAAGACGGACAGTGAGCAGACCTTCGCACTGAGCGCTGACCTGAACCATGCTTCGTCGCTTACCGTGGATGAGGCTACAGACGATAATCCGCCGCGCGCGGGCATAGCGGATGCGGCGGCTTTCAAGATGGCTCCGTTCGCGGTCAGCGTTCTGACGCTGCGGTAGAGGCTTGAGACAATGGCGACTTCTCAACTTCGCGTTGGTTTGTGCGGTATCGGATGTTTCGGGACCGAAGCGCACGGAAATCGGGTGAAAGGACAAAATCGGCGTGAATCGCAGAGAGATTCTGGGCGGGCTGAGCGGGATTGCCGCCTTCGGGCGGAGCAAATCCGTGGCCTCCGCGGAGCTGGTTTCTGAGAAGAGTGCGGCGATCTGGGCGGTTCCGATGGCTCTTGCGGGGCAGTCGGCTGGACAGTTTGTGCGCAATGGTTTGGTGAAGAAGATGATTCAGGCGGCAAGGGAGGTTGCTTGAAGCCCTTCGGCAACTTCTATCGATACGCAGCGATCTGCCTGTTTGTTTCGGCTGTTGCGGGAGGTGCGCATGGGATTGGGCAGGTGGCGAACTCTGGTTTTCCCGTGGCGCAATCCCGTGTGGCAGATCAGCCGGTTGCGCCCGCGCCGGAATCCGCAAGTTACAGGCAGGTGCAGCAGCGGTTGGCGCAGGGATGGAACACGTGGGATGTGCATAGCGTGACAACGCACGTGCTGCTTCCCGATGGGCTGGCCATTCACATTGGAATGAAGCACAACACCGCCGAGGGCGGAGACGATTTTCTTGCCAATGCCCTGATTGGCAGAAGAGGCCAGAATGTCGAAGAGGTGTTTCCGGGGCCGCATTCGCGGAATGGCAGCTACACGGAGTTGCGCATTTCGTGGGACGGCCATAGTTGGCAGATTCAGAGCGCGCAGGATGGAAAAGATCTGGTGATACTGGCCCGGCCTCTGCCTGGGAAGCCGGAATCCGCGCTTCCGCCAACGATTGTCTTCTCCGTGAATTATCTGTGGAACAAGGCCGGCACGGCTCAAAAAGATGGAGACGCCATTGTGGCTCACGGCGCCTCCGGCACGATTCCCATCTATTGCGCCGGCTGCAACACGGCTCCTGCCCAGGAACTTGTCTATCTGCCTGTCGGCGGACCTTATCTCTCCACGGATTTCACCGTGCCGGTCGGCATCAGCTCGGGCAAAAAGCGCACGATGGCGGAGATTGAAGCGATCGTAAAGAAGCAGCGCGATGCCTATTGGCGTTCGGTCCAGTCGAAGGGAAACTCCGCGGCAACCGTGGATGCGATTGAAACCACGCTCGGGTGGGACACGATCTATGAACCCGAAGGCAGGCGGGTGATTTCGCCGGTGAGCCGCGTGTGGAGTGTCGGCTGGGGTGGTTATGTCATCTTTGATTGGGACACCTTCTTTGCCGCGACGATGGCTTCGGCAGGAGACCGCGACCTTGCCTATGCCGATGCGATGGAGACTTTGCGCGAGTCTACCGCGCAGGGCTTTGTGCCGAACTATGCCCGCGCAGGCCATTGGAAGAGCTCCGACCGCTCGGAGCCGCCGGTTGGCGCCATCACGGTGCTTGGCCTTTATCGCAAGTTTCACGATAAATGGTTTCTTGAAGACACGTATCAGCCGTTGCTGCGCTGGAACCGCTGGTGGGCTGCGCATCGCGACATCCAGGGCTATCTCACATGGGGCAGCGACGGCGGCAATCAGCCGGAAAATCCGGATGACGGTTCGCGGGGAACGTGGCAGGGCGCGATCTATGAGTCCGGGCTGGATAACAGCCCCATGTACGACGGCACGGTCTACAACAAGAAGACGCATCTGCTGGAATACGCGGATGTGGGCCTGATGAGCCTGTACATCGCCGACTGCAATGCGCTGGCGACGATTGCGGACACGCTCAACAAGCCTGCCGATGCGAAGGAGCTGCGGGATCGCAGTGCGCGTTATCGCACAAAGCTGGAGACGCTCTGGAACGACCAAGCGGGTATCTTCCTCAATAAAGATTTGCATACCGGGAAGTTCAGCCTGAGGCTTTCGCCGACGAACTTTTATCCATTGCTCGCGAAGGTCGCCACGCCGAGCCAGGCAAATACGATGATTCAAAGACACCTGCTCAATCCCAATGAGTTCTGGGGTGAGTGGGTGATCCCGTCCATCGCGCGCAATGATCCCGCGTTTCACGATCAGGATTATTGGCGGGGCCGCATCTGGGGGCCGATGAACTATCTCGTCTACCTGGGGCTACAGCATTACGACGACCCGCAGGCGCGTCGCGAGTTCGCCCGGAAATCATTCGCCCTCTTTCTCAAGGAATGGAAAGAGAAAGGCCACGTGCACGAGAACTATAACGCGATCACCGGCTCCGGCGACGATGTTGTCAACAGCGACCGCTTCTACCACTGGGGCGCGCTTCTCGGCTACATCGAATATCTGGAACAGGAGCAGCCATGAAACTACTCTCTTCGATCGCTATCACTGCTCTTTGCCTGCTTGCGGGCTCGCAGGGCATCCGCGCACAGTCTCAGCACGCAGTCTCATCCGTGGATCAGGATTTGCTCCATCGGTTCTCAGAAAAAATCGCTAAGCTGCAACCGCAAACCATCCGGCCTGCGCAGGGATATATTCGTTACCCCTATCTCATCCCCGCCGGATACTACCGGCAGATGTGGGACTGGGACGGATTTTTCATCGGCGCTCATCTGGCGAATCAGCAGGCGGCGGACGCAAAATATCTCAAGTGGTGGGTGATTGGCTTTGCCAACTCCGCCGACAAGGATGGTTATATCGCCGGCTGCATTACCTCCAAAGGACCGCGGCCGATCTTCGGAAAATTCGCCATGAAGCCCTTTCTGGCACAGGGCGCTTATCTTGCCGCAGAGAAATTGCGCGACTACTCCTGGATTGCGCCGATCTGGCCGTCGATGCGGCAGGTGCTTGCCTACCGCGAAAAGACGCAGTACGACCCGAAGTGGGGCTTGTTCTTCTGGGACAATGCCATGCAGTCCGGCGCGGACAACAACGCTGCGCTGACGAATGATCCCAAAGACCCCAGCGCGATTCTCGGTGTCGATATCTCAGCTTTTCAGATGCGCGAGTATCTAGCTATGGCGCTCATCGCAGATCATCTGCATTACACTGCGGACGCCGCGGAATATCGCCGCAAGGCGGAGAATCTGCGCACGGCCATCCTGACAAAACTCTGGTCGGATAAGGACGATATGTTCTGGAATCGCCGGCGCGACAACGGCAAGCAGATTCGTGTTGTGAGCTATTCCAACTTTGTGCCGCTGATGCAGGGAATCCTCCCGCCGGACAAGGGCCGGCGCATGATTCAGCGCTATCTGCTCAACCCGGATGTCATGCGTTCCCCGTATGGCTTCCGCAGCCTGTCGAAGCAGGACCCGGACTACAACAATGTCGCGGAGATTGATCCTTATTCCAACTGGCGCGGGCCGGTCTGGATCAACGCGAATTACATGGACTGGATCGGATTGCGGCGGTACGGGTTTTCCGCCCAGGCGCGCGAGCTCGCCGTCAGCCTCGCATCCATGCTGGACCGCGACATTGCGCAGTGGGGCTCGATGCACGAAAACTACGACGCGGAAAACGGAAAAGGCCTGGCTCCCACGCCGGACGAGTCGCCCAACCATCGCTTCGCCGGTTTTGTCGGCTGGGATATGCTGGGCGAAGATATGCTGCAGTGCGAGCTTACGGGAAAGCGCTGCATGATGCTCAAAATTCCTGAAGTGCAAGCCAATCTCCCAGCACGGGAGGATTGACAAGGCTCTTCAGGATTTTCATCCCGCTTGCATCCAGCGAGGCTGGCGATGCCGAAGTTGCCGACGGAATAACCCTCCGGCACGCGGTTTCCAGAGATGGGTTGCGGCAACTCGGCGTCGTGCGAAATTGCTCACGTATTGTTCCTTCCCTTATGCTTAGAGCGGTTTTCCAGTTCGTATGAGGCATTTTAAGCGTGGTGCAAGATGGCTTTTTCTTGAAGGAAAAAGCCACTTAGCGGTTGCGGCTTCGCTCTACAGCAACTGGAAAACCGCTATAGGCCGCCAATGCGCGCCGGGCCGCTTGCTATCTCAATTTTGGACAAAGTTTATGCGGTGATTCGCGTCGCTCCGGTGGAGATGCCTCCATCCACAAGCAGAGTCTGGCCGGTGATGTACCGGCTGGATTCTGAAGCAAGAAAGACAATGGCCCCATCGAGATCGTCGGGGAGCCCTGGCCGCTTCGCCGGGATACGATCGGTCAGGTAATTGACCCACGCCTCGTTCTCATAGAGCGCTGTGTTCTGGTCGGTGCGAAACCATCCGGGCGCAAGGCAGTTGACTGTGATTCCGTGCCTGCCCCAATCATCCGCCAGGCTCATGGTGAGCTGGCGAATGCCGCCGCGGCTCGCACCATAAGGGGCAAGGCCCGCGTAGCCGAAAATGCTGGTTACGGAACCGATGTTGATGATGCGACCGTAGCCTCGACGGATCATGCCGCGCGCCACCGCCTGGGCAACAAAGAAAGATCCGCGCAGGTTGGTGTCGAGAACGGTATTCCAATCCTCCCAGGTCACGTCGAGCGCGGGCTTGCGTATGTTGCAGCCTGCATTATTGACGAGGATATCGATTCGGCCGAAGTGCTCTTCCACGGCGGCGACGGCGCGTCGAATGCTGTCGAAATCGCGGACGTCGAGTTCGACCGAGAAACTTCTGCGACCTAGCGCACGAATTTCCTCCACAAAAGGTTCGAGTGTTTGCCTGTTGCGGCTGGTAATGGTGATGTCCGCGCCGGCCCGCGCCAGCGCGCGCGCAAAGTATTGGCCCAGTCCGCGGCTGGTTCCGGTGACGAGCGCAATTTTTCCGGATAAATCAAAGAGCGGATCGGTCATAAGCATCGGTCAGGGCTGCAGGACAACTTTCAGCAGTCCGGGATCACGGTTATAGAGGCGATGAAACCATGCCGCTCCATCTTCCAGCGGAGCGACGGCGGAGATAAGCGGCGCAACCTGGATGATTCCCCGGGACATGAGCGAAATGCACTCGGGATATTCCCCGGAAGATGCGCAGGAGCCTTGCAGGCGAATCTGCCGCGTGACTGCCGATTGCAAAGCGAGATCGACCGTCGGCGATACATTGCCGACGAGCGTAATACTGCCGCCCTTTCGGACGCTCTCCAGGGCGAGAGCGACGGTGGCCGATATGCCGACGCATTCGAGTGCCGCATCCGCGCCTCGCCCTTCCGTAAGCTCACGCACGGCGGAAATTGTGCCGCTTTCGCGCGAGTTCCGCGTATAGGTTGCGCCCAGGCGACGCGCGATTTGCAGCCGGGAATCGTCTACGTCAATCACAATGACCTTGCCCGCCCCGGCATGAAGCACACACTGAAGCGTGAGCAGGCCGATCATGCCCGCTCCAACCACTACAACCGCGTCACCTTGCGCAATGGGCGTGAGGGATACGGCGTGACAGGCAACAGAGACCGCCTCGATGAGAGCGGCATGGTCGAAGGAAAAATTCTCGGGCAGGGGATAGGCGAT
>JASHPD010000271.1 GCA_030038315.1 Acidobacteriaceae bacterium | reverse complement strand
CAGCGCCGAGAGCCGGATGGCCGCCCTGACGATCACCTTGTTGCGGGCCTGGCTCACCTGGGCGGTTTTGAGCAGCTCCTTAAGCGCGGTGTTGGCGGGGTTGCTGGCGAGCGGGCCGGTGACAACACGCCCGAGCTCGACGAGCGAGCGCAGCGAGGATGCCTGGCTGGCCGCAACACCCTCGCTCGGCGCAATCTCTTCGAGCCGCACACGAAGAGCATTGGCAATGGGCAATCCAGGCGCAACGCTGGCGATGATCGTCGAGTCGGGGTGCAGCGGAAGATCGAGGCCCAGGACGTGAATCGCGCCGCTCTCGCTGAATGGCAAGCCGATTTCCCCGATGCCCCACGCCAGCGCCAGCAGCGGCACATCATGATAATGCGCAGCGAGCAGTGACGAGTTCGAAAAGGGCAAAGCCGCCGTGCGATGGCGGTCGATCATGGAGTGGATCTTTTCCGTCGTCGGATAATTCGAGACGGCCAGCGTGTCGTAGCCGATCTGCGCAACACGGACGGTGCGGCCTTCCGACGGAATGCTGTAAACCGTGTGCCCGGCGTAGGTTTCGGTGGAGGCCGCGTGCGCCGCAAGCCACTGCGTGAGCCTGGGCCCGGTGAGCTTGCCAACCAGCACCATCGAATACGCTACCGGACCATTCGGGCCGCTGGGATCATCCATGCGATGCAGCGCGATGGCGGCCTGATCGAGATCGCGCTCCCAGTCGATGCCGGTCGCGTCGATGAACTGCTGATACTGCGGGTCGCGCGTAGGCGGCTTCAGCTCCACATGCGCGTCGGAATGCAAGAAGGCGCGGATAGGCTTCAGGTTGACATAAATGATTCCGTCAGCCTCCGGCAACAGCCGCGCTGCCTCCGGCGGAGCCTTCGAGCGCAGGAAGATGGCCACGGCCAGCAGGAGCAGGACCGCGGCCACGAACCAAAGCGTTCTGCGCGTGCGCTTATTCATGGGAGAGCCGTTAAGGAATACCGTAACATTTTGGCGCGGTGGAGCGGCCTTCACGGCTCAAAGGAAAGGCGCAGGGAATCTGCGCCGTCCGTTTTTGGCGTTCATCGTGTCCGAATCCACAGCTTGTTTGCCGGTAACGCCCTCAAGGCCGGCAAGCGGGCCGCGGCAGCCGTTCTTTTCGGCCTGAAGCGCAAGGCCGGCTTTTGGGAAAAATCCACTCGGCCGTTGCGGCTTCGCGACATGCCTGCTGTGGTTTTGCTGGAACTCGTGCTTCCGGACTGACCCGCTACCGCGGATTTCGCGCTTACTGCTGGGCGCGCGTGGCGGTGAATTCGGTCCCCGGACGGTCGCCCATGGTGCGCGTGAACTTGATCGAGTCGCCGTCCACCGTGCCCTTATAGGAGATCGTGCGCTGGTTGCCGTTGAAGTTGAGCACCTGGTCAAAGCTGATCGTGTCCCCGTCCACCTTGCCGTTCGAAATGTCGGAGTCGCCGCGCTCGGTGGTGATTTTGCCGGTCAGCGTCGAGCCGTCCACGGTGAAGTTAAAGGTGATGTTCTGCGTGCCGCGGCGGCCTTGAACCGACGCGGTCCATTTCCCGCTTACGTCGGCGGCAAAGGCCGTAACCGTTCCAAGCGCGACAAACAGGAGAGCGAGTGCAAGTTTCTTGAGCATGGAGATTGCCTCCCAGGAAGTTTTTTCACACGGGCTCAACAATACCACTGCTGTCCCGCGTTTTGGGAGACGGGAAATCCGTCCGCCGGTTGCAGACAGCGCAATCTATTTTTTGCGTTTGCTCCTCAGCGCCGCGACCTGCGCCAGACCAGCAGCACCGCAATCAGCACAAAGACAATCGAAGCGGCAAGACGGGCCAGTACACGATGCGGCATGGGTTCTAGCTGCTCTCCCCCGCGCGCGCAATAACCTGAATCTTCCTTCCGTAGCGCCCGGTCAGCGCGTTCCAGCGCACAATCGCCAGCTCCTTCAGCATCTGCAAGCCGTCGCGCAGGTAGCTGATGCGTGTGCGCTCGTCATGCGCCCAGCTCACCGGAACCTCCTTCACGCGAAAGCCCCGCTTGCGCGCGATAAAGAGAATCTCCGGGTCGAAACCCCAGCGCTCAATCGTCTGTAACTGGAAAACCGTCTGCGCAGCCTGCCGCGTAAAGGCCTTGAAGCCGCACTGCGTATCCGCATAAGGCAGCCGCATCACGGCGCGAGTCAGCATGTTGAAGCACCGCCCGAAAAACTGCCGGTAAAGCGGCTGCCGGTGCGTCTGCCGGCTCGTCGCCAGCCAGCGCGAGCCGATGGCAATCTCGGCCCCCGAAGCAATCGCGTCAAAAAGGCTCTGTGCCTCGTCAATCGGCGCCGAAAGATCGGCGTCCGAAAACATCACAATCTCACCCTGCGCGTACAACAGCCCGGATTTCACGCTGTACCCCTTGCCGCGGTTGCCGGGATTCTCCATCAGCCGGACCTCCGGCGCGCTCCGGGCAAAATTGCGCACCAGCTCCGCCGTCTCGTCCGTCGAGCCGTCGTTGACCACAATGACTTCCACGGCCCACTGGTGCGCGCGCACAGCCTTAATCACCGCCTCCAGCGTAGCCAGAATGCGCGCCCGCTCGTTGTAGGCGGGAATGACGATGCTGTATTGCGGATACTGCGCCACTGGGAATCGGTTCCGTTTCGGGGAAGAGATACTTCGGACATCATAAACGCGCGCGGCCTTGTCCGCAGTCGGGTGCGCGGTCCGGAATCGGGCCACAGCCCCGCCAGCTCCAGGCCGGAACGGGCCGGGAAGCCGGCTTTGCGGCAAATGACTGATGCGCAAAGGACAATTCCACAAGCAGGAACCTCTTTTTCGCTCCACGCGGCGGGAATTTTGGGTATGCTGTGAGCGGAGGCGAGTGACGCATGACGAAGGCAGACCTGGTGGAAAAGGTAACCGAGCTTGGCGACCTGACACGGCGCGACGGCGAGGTAATTGTGGACACCATCTTTGAGTCGGTGATCGGCGCGCTTCAGAGCGGCGACAAGATCGAGATCCGCGGATTCGGCTCCTTCCGCATCCGGCAGCGAAATCCACGCATCGGGCGCAACCCCAAGACCGGCGAGCGCGTGGAGGTTCCGGCCAAGCGCGTGCCCTACTTCAAGCCCTCGAAGGAGCTGCGCGACCTGGTGAACCCCGGTGAAGCGGCGAAGGCATCGTAACCAGCAAAATCATCTCAGCCAGCAGTACTCGCCCAAATCCGGCCTGAATTCAGCCGCGAATTCCGATCACATTCAGCATTCGCCCGGCGCGCCCGTGCGAGGCCCGGTGCGAAAAGAAAAGTTCCGGCTGGCAACTGGTGCAGCCGCCAACCACATTGATATTGCCGGCCTTCAACCCGGCATCCAGCAACTGCCGCCGGTTCGCTTCAAAAAGGTCAAGGTGCAAACTCGGCCCAATCGGCGAGTGCCCCGGAGCTCGCTGCGTAAGAAAGAGCATCGGATACTTCTGCTTCACCGAATCGGAATCATAAACCTCGTGAAAAACTTCCGGCGCATAGGCAAACTGCGAGGTGAACTCGGAAAGCACCTCCTCGCCGACGGCATAACAACAGGGCCCATTGCCGGGACCAATGGCCGCAACCAGATCCTCCGGCCGCGAGCCGAATTCGAGACGCATCCGCCCGATGCCGCTCTCCACAATGCGCTTCACCGTCCCGCGCCAGCCCGCGTGGAAGGCCGCAACCGCCTTGCGCCGGCGGTCGGCGACAAGAACCGGAATGCAATCCGCGGTTTGCACGCCAAGCAGCACACCGGGCCGGTCGGTCATTAAGCCATCGCCCTTACACCCCGGCGTGATGCTGGCCGAATCCGCCAGCACCACCACGCTCGAATGAATCTGCTTGAGCGTTACGATCGGAGCCCTCGCGCTGCCGGTAACAGCTTCAGCCAGAAGCTCGCGGTTGCGGAGGACGTTTTCCCACGCATTGTCGGCGGTAAAGCCGAGATTCAATTCACCCGCCCCGCCGGAGCCTGTGTAAGCCGTGCTGACGCCGCTGCGGCGGGTGCTGAAGCCGTGCCAGAGCCAGGAAATCTTCTCCCAGCCCGGCACCGGAACCCACTCGACGCCATTGGCGGCGCGAACGGTCTGCGCAGGCGCAGGCCGCAGATCCTCCGGCGTTTTGTCCTGGTAGCGCGCACGGCTGCGCACGCCGGCGGCCTTTTCGCGGCGACTGCGCCGAAGCCCCGCGTGGGTAAAAAGCGCATCGATTTCAGCAATTTGCGAGTCGAGAGCAGGCGCGGAAGCCGCGGATTTGACGGAAGAAGCAGCAGACCGGCGCGAAGCAGTGGAGCGGGAAGGCATCTTCTTCATTCTATCTGCCGCGAACTGCGCAGGGCAGATAAGCGGCAAGCACATGGGCCTGCCTTCCGGCAGGCCCGCTTGAGAGGCGTTGAATTGGAGGGAATCCAGAAAGGGGGGGATATGGATGAGGGGTCCGATTGGACCTTCAAAGAGAAGGGTTTCCTACCTTGGAGGGGCGATCATTCGGGGAAGCCTCTGCTTGTTACTCGTTAAGACGCAGGCCGCGCAAGAATGGTTGCTCCATCTCCGGCAGGATTTTTCGCCGCGCAGAAGGCCCACAAAAAGGACATTTCTGTTGCGTTCCGGCGGATTCTGTTGGCACTCTAGAGCTGTGAAGCAGCGATGGCCGTACATTTTGATTTTGCTGATTATGGCCGGTGTGGCGGTCTACTACCTCCTTGAAACCGGGCGGCTGCACTGGCCCGGCGAAAACGGCGCCGGAGCGGAGGATTCCACCCTGGCCGCGGAAAAGCTGGCGTGGCACGCTGTTTTGCGGCCCCAGGATGGTTTCAAGGTAGAAATGCCGGATGGAGTCAAGGACTCCGAGGTGCCGGCCTACAACACAAGCGGTGGCGATGAGCCGGTCAAGATGCTCTCCGCGAGCCCGGATGGGAACACGGTCTACGCCGTCACCTGGCAGGATCATCCGCCTGTGGCGCGCGTCAACAACAACGCGCCGGATGCAACGCTCGACCAGGCGCGCGACGGAATGCTGGCGCACACGCAGACCACGCTGGCGAAGGAGACGCGGATTACCGTGGACGGAAATCCAGCCCGCGAGATTCTGGCGCAGAACGCCGCGGGCGGCGTGCTGAATGCGCGGCTGATCTTTACGAAGAGCGGCAGGCTTTACACGCTCATGGCGCTCTTTCCCACCGCCGGCGCGCGCAGCGAGCAGGATGTAAGCCGCTTCTTCGATTCCTTCGGCCCACTGAACGAGGGCGCAGCGCAGTCGCACTGACGAAGCGCACAGATTTACGCTTTGCAGACTCGCACTTTTATCGCGTCGCACCCGCCGGCTCGCCCTCAAACTCTTCATTCAACCAGCGGGTGAAAGCTGCAAACTCTTCATCGCGGCCGAGAAAGTCGCGCACCATCCGGCGTCCGGGCTTGGACCCGCCCTGTTCCAGCACGGCCTTGCGGTAACGCGCGCCGGCCTCGCCGTCGAGCAGGTTTTCCGGATCGAACTGCGCAAAGAAGTCAAGCGCGATGACTTTGTCGAAGGCGTAGGTGTAATAGTTCGACGAGTAGCCGGTGAGATGGCCGAAACTCGCGTACATCCGATTGCCTTCAAGCCAGCGCCACGGCAACAGGCTGGTGTAGAGCGCATGGATCGTCTTGTCGAGATCGATCTGCGCGGAATCCTGGTCATGCAGGTTGAGCGAGATCGCCGTGTAGTAAATCTGCTGACGCATACCGTCCGCACGGCCAAAGGCGCTCGCGCCTTTCATTCTTTGAATGGTCTCTGCAGGAAGAAGGACGCCGGTTTCATAGTGCCTGGCAAAGGATTGCAGCAGCTTTACGTCGCGGAAAAACTCTTCCAGCATCTGCGACGGAACTTCGATGAAGTCGCCTTCTGTGGCAAAGCCGGAAAGCCCGGCCCATTCCGTGTGGCCGCCGAGAATGGCGTGCATCAAATGGCCGAACTCATGGAAGTACGTCACCACATCGCTATACTGCATCAGTCCGGGGTCGTTTGCGCCCGGCTCTGGGAAGTTGCAGATCAGCGCGGCCTCCGGCAGATAGCGCCCGCGCACGCCGGTAACAACCGGCGCAGCGGAAAACCACTTGTCCTTGCCCTCGCGCGGGTGCATATCGAGATAGAAGCGCCCAATCCGCTCGCCATTCTCAAACACATCGAAGACTTTGACAGCGTTGTCCCACGCCGCCGCATCGCCCGCAGTTGATCCTACAGTCCGAAACTCAACCTTGAACAAACGCGCCGCCGTAGCAAGAATGCCCGCTTCCACCTGCGCGTAAGGAAAATAAGGACGCACGGACTGCGAATCGAAGTCGAACTTCGCGCGGCGGTACTGCTCGTACCAGTAGCCGCGGCTGGTCATGTCAATCTCGCCGATTCCCGGCTGCTTCTGGCGCGCAAATTCGAGAACCATCGCGTGCTCGCGCACAGCGCCTTCGCGGCTGGCATCGTCGAGCTTGTGCAGAAACTCACGCACGTTAGCCGCCGAGCCCATCATCTGGTCCGCAGTGGCAAGATCGGCCCAACTGCGGAAGCCGAGAACGGAAGCAATCTGCTGGCGCGTGGCCAGAAGCTGCTCAAGGATGGTCTTGTTCGCCGGATAGGCGCGCGTATTGTAGGCCAGAAACATGCGCTCGCGCAGCGCGGCGCTGGCTGCAAAGGTCATCACCGGCTGCATGTCCGGCTGATCGGTGGAGATCGTCACCTTGCCTTCCGCGTCCGGCTTGTGGCGGGCAAGATAATCAGCGGGCAGGCCGTCCAGCTCGTCCGCGGTTACGGTAATGGTCTTCGCGCCCTCCTGAATGTTGCGACTAAACTCAAGCGAAAGCCGCGTAGCCTGCTCATGCAGCGATTGCAGGTGTGCGCGCGTGGCCTCGTCCTTGTCCACGCCGGCAAGGCGATAACCAAGCAGCGTGCGCTCTACATAATGCTTTGTTGCATCGCTCGCGCCGGCGAGATCCATGCCGGTGAGCGCATCATAGACGCCGCGGTTGAGGCTAAGCGCAGCGCCGGCCATGGCCACGCGCTGCGAATCAAGCTGCGCCTGGTCGCGCACAGCCTTGTCCGCAGCAACGGAGTTCAGCACATTCGCCTGCGAGCCGGCAAGGCTCAACTGCTCGATGGCCGCGTCGTAAAGGCGCAGCGTGTTTTCGAGCGTGCGCGCGCCCTGCACAGCGAGCAGCGCCGCAAGCGCCTCCTCATGCTCCGCAAGCCGCGCACTGACCCAGGCGGCAAGCGCTTCCGCGGATACGGCTCCGCCTGCGTCCCAGGCATGGATTTCTTCGGTAACGGCTACGACCGCTGCTGTTTCGGCTGGCATCGAGAAAATTCCTCCAACTCTCTAGGTTGCCATAGCGAGCCGGGGTGGATGCACCGACTCCGCCTGTCCGTGAACACACACGGTGTTCGCAAACGAACGCTTCCGGCGATGTGCGCAGGGAACTCGGAGCGTGATTTGCTCGTAAGAGATTACAGCTAGCTTTTTCGTTTTGGCGATGAGCGTTACAAAATAATATTTTGTCGTAAGGAATCCGCATCGTGAGGGGGTTTCGATGAGCGTGTTGGGGCAGAACCTGCGATTTGCCATCCGGCAACTGCGCCGCAATCCCGGCTTTACGGCAACAGTAATCATTACGCTCGCGCTCTCCATCGGCGCAAACACGGCGATCTTTTCGATTGTGAACGCCCTGATGCTCAAGAGCCTGCCGTATGCGCATCCCGAGCGGCTGGGTACGATCTTCCTGCGCATCGCGGGGGCAAACCCGTATGACGGTGTCCATGGAATCGACGGCGAACAGTGGGAAACGCTGCGTGACAATGTGCCTGCGCTGATTTCGGCAGTCACAGGCGGCGCTTCCGGCGTGAATATGCAGGCAGGCGCGCACGCGCAATATGTGCACGACGGGCGGATTTCTGCGCATTACCTCGATGTGCTGGCCATTCACCCCGCCCTTGGGCGCAATTTTTCCGAAGACGAAGACCGCCCGAACGGACCAAAGGCAGTCATTCTGAGCTACAGGCTCTGGCATAGCATTTTCAACGGTGACCGAGGTCTGATCGGGCAGGCGATCAACCTGAAGGGCCAGCCGTACACCGTGATCGGTGTGTTGCCAAAGGGATCAGTGACGCCGCTGAATGCCGACCTCTACACAGCCTTGCAGCCGAGTCAGAATGGCGAAGGCGGTGGAACCAACTTCGACGTGATTGTTCGGCTGCGCGACGGCGCAACGTGGCAACAAGCCGATGCGCAGATCAACCGCGCCTGGACAGCCCAGGCTACGGAGATTGCAAAGAGAAATCGCTCCGGCGCCGGTGTGATGTTTTACACCGTGCCGCTGCAGAAAGGGCAGACTGCCGATCTGCGGCCCAAGGCAATCGGCCTCATGCTTTCCGCCGGATTCATTCTGCTGATTGCCTGCGCCAATCTGGCCGGTTTGACGCTGGTGCGCGTAAGGCGGCGGAGTTCCGAGATGGCCACGCGACTTGCGCTCGGCGCTTCGCGCTGGCAGATTCAGCGGCAGCTCTGGGTAGAGACCCTGCTGCTTGCCTCGATCGGCGGCGCGGCCGGCATCGGCGTCGGCTATGCGGCGCTGCGCGGGCTGCTCTCGCTGCTGCCGGAGGGTTTCCTGTCTGTGGCGAGCGTGCCTCTCGACCTGCGCGTGCTCGCGTTTGCGCTTGCTGTTACGCTGCTTACCAGCATCCTCTTCGGCATGTTGCCGGCGCTGGCCGTGCGCAAGCTCGACTTGCGTTCTTCGATGGCGAATCGCAGCGTGGCCGGCGGTGAACGGCTGCGGCTGCGCCAGGCTCTGATTGCGGGCGAGGTCGCGCTGACGGTTGTGCTGCTGGCCGGCTCGGGATTGCTCATCCGCACGCTGGTGCATCTGGAGACGCTGCCGCCGGGCTTCGATCCGCATGGCGTGATGACGGCGAAGGCTTCGCTCGATGACGCGCGCTATCACGACCCGGCCGCATTTCGGAAACTGCTCAACGAAAGCATCGCCGCAATGCAGAAGATTCCCGGCGTGGAGAGCGCTGCGGTTGGGCTGTCGCTGCCGTACGAGCGGTTTCTGAATGATGAAGTCATGCTCCACGATGGACCCTACGCGGGGCGGGAGATAGGCACCGATGTCGATTATGTGACGCCGGAGTATTTTGCGGCGCTGAAGATGCCGATTCTTGAAGGCCGCGCATTTGCGGATTCCGATGGCCCGGACACGCAGCCGGTGGCGATTGTCAATCGCGCCTTTGTGCGGAAGTTCTACCACGGCGAGAACCCGATTGACCGCACGCTGAACAAGGGCATAGTGATTGTGGGCGTAGTAGGCGATGTACAACTGGTCTCCGGATTGGACCCGACGGCGCCGATTCAGGGCGAGGAGACTGTGTACACTCCTGCCGCGCAGATAACGAGTTCCGCCAATCTTGCGCTGGTGCACACATGGTTCCAGCCGAGCTGGATTGTGCGCACCGCGGCGCCGGTCGGAAATCGGATTGGGGGCCTGACGGAACAGATGCAGCGTGCGCTGGCCGAGGGCGATCCGGGACTTCCCTTCTCCGGCTTTTACAGTATGAGCGACCTGCTCGCGCAGCCGCTTGCCGAGCAGCGCATTGAGGTAGCGCTGTTGTCTGCAATGGCCGGACTGGCGCTGCTGCTGAGCGCGGTAGGCATCTTCGCGCTGGTGGCGAACATGGTGGCCGAGCGCACGCGCGAGATCGGGATTCGCATCGCGCTCGGCTCGTCGATCCGGCAGGCGATGACGCACGTGGGCCGCTCGGGAGTGACGGCATCGGTTGCCGGACTTGCGCTCGGGCTGCTGCTCTGCGCAGGCGTGCTGCGTGTGATGCGGAGCGTGCTGTATGGCGTGGGCGTGTATGACGGCGCGACGCTCGGATTCGTCGTGCTCACACTTGCGGCGATTACCGTCATTGCCACGCTTGTCCCGGCACTGCGAATCGCACGCATCGATCCGGCAACGACGCTGCGCGAGGAGTAGCGGCGCACAGCCTTGCATTGTGGGCGCAAGCCTTCTACGATACGGCAGTTGACTCTATGAAAACTGCCGGCAAGAGCGCTCCCATTCGCAATCCGCGTCGTAACTCGCAAATAGGCAGAATTTGCGTTGCCCTTCAAGCCACCACGCCCGGCGAAATGCTGGCACGCGCCGCGCTGGCGCTGAAGGACACGAGGTTTTTGGAGTTTCGACTGGATTCGCTCAATACTCCGGCCACATTTGTCCCGAGGATGAAAGCATTTCTTGCGGAAAATCCAAAGGTAACGGCGATTGCTACCTGCCGTCGCAAACCAAACAACGGAAATTTTTCCGGGCCGCTGCATGAAGAGCTTGTGATTCTGCTCAAAGCGGCAAATGCGGGATGCAAAATCATCGATCTCGAAGTGGAATCTGCGGAAGAGACAGCGCCGGCACAGTTGGAAAAATTCCGCGCAGGGTTGCAGAACGCGGGCGCCGCGCTGCTGGTGAGCTTTCACGACTTCTCGAAGACGCGCGGACTGGAGCACGCCGCAGAGCGCATTGCGGCGTTTACGCCGGATTACGTCAAGGTCGTCTCGACGGCACAAACGCTCTCCGATAATCTCGCCGTGCTGCGGTTGATTGAGGACCGCTCGGCTGCTTCGCGCGTGGTCGGCATTGCGATGGGCGAAGAAGGTCTGGTTAGCCGCGTTCTTGGCCCGCGCGAAGGGGCGGCATTTACCTTTGCATCGCTCGAAGACGGCAGCCGGACTGACGAAAATCTTGGAACCGCACCAGGCCAGGTTTCAGCGCATACGCTGCGCACCTTGTATCGCGCCGACCGGCTGAATGCGGAGACGCGCGTCTTTGGCGTGGCGGGCAATCCGATTGCGCACTCGCTCTCGCCGCTGATGCACAACACAGCCTTTCAGCGGGAGAGCATCAATGCCGTGCTGCTGCCGCTCAGGGCAAAGTCTGCGGCAGACCTGCTGGCGCTGATGCTGGAGCTGCCGATGAGCGGCGCGGCGGTCACAATGCCGCTGAAGCTGGAGGTCCTTCCGCATCTCGACCACATCGACGCGCTTGCAGAACGCATCGGCGCGTGCAATACGCTGCGCATTTCGGCGGACGGCAAGCTATACGGCTACAACACCGATGTATCCGGCGTGATACGGTCGCTGGAACAACACATGAAGCTCGCCGGCGCGCGCATTGCCATCCTGGGCGCGGGCGGCGCAGCACGGGCTGCGGTCTTTGGCCTCGCGGACAAAGGCGCGGAGGTTTTCATCGTCAATCGCACGCACGAGAACGCGGTTGCGCTGGCGAAGGCCGCAAAGGCAACAGCTCTCAGGCACGAATTGCTTGCCAGCCATCCCTTTGACGCGATCCTTAACTCGACGCCCTGCGGGATGAAGGGATCGAAGCAGGCGCTGCCGCTTGCGGAGAACGAGCTGAACGCCGGGCTTGTCTTTGACATGGTTTACAACCCGCTGGAGACGCCGCTGCTGAAGCTGGCAAAGTCGCGCGGGATTGCCGTCATCAATGGCCTCGAAATGTTCGTGCAGCAGGGCGCGCGGCAATTCGAAATCTGGACCGGCGGGAAACCGCCCGAAGATGCGATGCGGCGCGTGGTGGAGCGGGAGCTGAAGCGGCGCGCGTAGATTGCGCTGCTATCGCCTTCTTCGCTCGCGCTCTTTCTCGTCTTGCTTGTCGTCACGCGTGAGCACGATCGGGTCGAGATCAGGACCAGCGCGCTTGACGATGGTATCGAGCAACTGAAAATTGATGGTGCGCGGCGCGATGGGCGTAGTGATGCCGGTTTCCGGGTCGAGCTTTACGTGATCCGGCGAGCCGAGCAGGATGCTGAACTGCGGAACAGTTCCTCCGGAGTTGACGCCGGCGGGAGCGGGGACTTGCGTGACCTTCACGGGAAGGTAGCCCGCAATGGGCCGCAGACGGAAAGCCGTCTCATAGCGGTGCCGCTTCGTGTTCCAGGTGAAAACGCGTACCTGGTCGAAGTCGTAAGGCAGGCCCCACTTGTAGGGCGCCAGCACGGTAACGTACTCCGGCATCTGCGTGGTCGCGGTCTGGCCGTTGGCGTCAGTGTTCACGTCAGTGACATGCGTGAGCACGTAAGCGCCGACAATGCGCTGGCCTTCGGAATACTGCGCGATGTTGTCAGGCACGTCCACATCCATGCGCCCGGCAAGCAGCCATCCGGCATGGCCCTGCGCGTCGCGCACCAGCCACCAGTCTTCCAGGATCGGCGGCGGGGGCGTTTCCGCCTTTGCGCCCGGAGCTGTGGAAGAGCGCACCGGCAATTCTTCCGGTGTGCTCTTGGGTACGGAGGCGCGCACGATCAACTGCACTTTGGAGTTGGCTGGCAGGATATAAAAGCGCTGCGTCTTGCGGCCCGGAGCGAGATGCAGATAAGCATCGTCGCGCAGGATGGCGACAGCGATGACGCTGTCGCTCTTGTGCTGCGCGGCTAGCTGGAGGAAGTCGTCGTAGGTCTTCTCCGAAATGACAGCGTGTTCTTCGATCCAGCCGATCTCGCCCTTTGCCGTTTTAACCTTGTAGAAACGGCGGTCATGTTCGAGGACTTCGAGGGCTTCGCCGTTGGTGATCTCGGCGACGCGATTGGCAATGACGGCGACCCGGTCATGCAGGTATTCCTGCCGCGCGACGACGTAGACCATCTCGCGATGCGGATGGATGCGACCGCATCCACTCAGGAAGCACGCGAATGCAACCAGGGACACGAAAAACGGAAACCGCGTCCGGCGGGGTGGAAAGATGGAAGCGATGGAGAGCGGTTTGAGCACAGCAGTCGCGTTGCATCAAGGATAGCAGGGATCGGGATCTGTTTGCCGGCGCCTGCGCTGGCAATCCTCGTATTCCGTGGCTTTTGCCGGCGGTATGCAAGCGCGCTACGCGGAAGCGTCCTTCTGATCCTTAAACCCCGTCTCCTGATCCTTGCCCTTTACCGCTGACACAACCGCGCACACCACGAGGATTGCACCAAGGATGGCGAGCGAGATCGCGATGGGGATTTCGAGCCACGGGGCGGCAAGCATTTTGAAGGCGACAAAGGCAAGCAACGCACCAAGGCCATAGTGCAGGTAGCGCAGACGGTTGAGCAGGCCGGCGAGGACGAAGTAAAGCGAGCGCAGGCCGAGGATGGCGGCAATGTTCGAGGTGTAGACAATGAAAGGATCACGCGAGATGGCGAGCACGGCTGGGATGGAGTCCGTGGCGAAGAGCAGGTCCGTGACTTCGACGGCGAGAATGACGGGCAGAAGTGAGCCTTTGACAGGCTGAAGGCGGCGAATCCACTCGGGGATTGCGTCTTTGGTGGATTCGCCGCGGACCAGGCGCCATGCGGCGAAAAGCAGAAAGAGACCAAAGATCCATGTAACCCAATGGAGGCGATGGAGCAGCATAACGCCGAGGGTTATGAAGGCGGCGCGGAGCACGATGGCTCCTGCTACGCCCCAGGTAAGCACGCGACGCTGTTGGCGCGGGCCAATGCGGAAGCCCTGAAAGATAACAAGGAAAACAAAGAGATTGTCGATGCTGAGCGAGGCCTCAATGGCATAGCCGGCGACGAATTGCAGCGCCTGCTCATGGCCTTTTTCAAGAGCGATCCAGCCGGCGAAGATGGCCGCACCAAGAACGAGCAGCGTGGTCCATGCCCAGGCGAGCTTTTGGTTGAGCCTTGTTTCGGGCTTGCGGCTGGTTAAAAGCGCATCAACGGCCAGCAGCGCAACTACCGCCGCATGAAAACCGATCCACCATGCCCACGACGCCCCGCCGATCATGTGATTGATGCTACAGGATGCCTGCATAGATTCGGATTTTGGCGCGTCCGTGTCCAGGCTCAGCGTTGATTGATGAGACGGATGGTTTCCAGAATGACGTCACCGTCGATGGTGAGGCTGTGCGCGCTGATCTTGTCCATCGTGTCCTGCGCGGTATGGTGGTAGCTGTTGTTGGGACCGTAGTCGAGATCGATGATGTCGATGGACGGCACGCCGCGATGCACAAAAGGCAGATGATCGTCTTCAATGGCCATCTCGGTCTGGAAGAAATAGCGATCGTAACCGAATTTGTGCGCGGCCTTCTGCACCAGGTCCGTGAGCCAGGACGTGGAGTTGGTTTCGCGCTGAATATCAAGATCCTTGTCGCCGATCATGTCAGTGAGAAGAAAAGCCTTGATCTGTTTCAGAGTGCCATCGCGGTCCCACTTGGCGGCCAGATGCTTACTGCCATAAGTTGAATCCGACTGTGACCAGCTCTGGAATGCCTCTTCGCCATCAAAGAAAACAAGCCAGACAGAATAGCCATTGTTCGGCTTGCCACGTAGAGTGTCGGCAATGGCCATGAGCAGGCCGGTTGTTGAGCCGCCGTCATTGGCGCCGACGAAATTGATATTGCGCAGCGGGTAGTTGGTTTCGTAGTGCGTGCCAAGGACGACGATGCCAGGCTTTTTACCGGGAAACTTGACGATGAAGTTGTGCAGCGTGACGGGGCCGATGGGCGTATCGGCGGTAAAGGTGTCCTCTTCGAGCTGGTCGTGCTGGAAGTGCGCGCGGATAAAGGCTTCCGCTTGAACGTGGCCGGCGCTGGTGGGCCAGCGCGGACCGATGGCAACGAATTCACGCGCGTAGTTGAAGGCGCGCTCGCCGTTGAAGTGCTGCGCCTGCACGCCCACAGGTGTGGCCAGCATGCCGACTGCGAGCAATGCGATCAAAAGCCGATGCAGAATTGCCTTCATACCATCCGCCTTATGCGGCAGCAGCCGCTTTTTCTTTTTTCCTGCGCCGGTCCGGATGCACCCACCACGCCACGGCAATGCCGACGACATAAAGCGCAAGCATGGGCACGGCATAGATGCACATCGTCCACGGGTCCGGGCTGGGCGTAATAATGGCCGCTACCAGAAAGACGATCAACACCGCGTAACGGATGTTCTTCCAGAGAAAACGCGGGCTCACGAGGCCGAACA
This sequence comes from Acidobacteriaceae bacterium, assembly GCA_030038315.1. Classification (GTDB taxonomy): domain Bacteria; phylum Acidobacteriota; class Terriglobia; order Terriglobales; family Acidobacteriaceae; genus Telmatobacter. Next base: position 14,477 of record JASHPD010000271.1, on the reverse strand, counting down.
TAGCCAGGAAGAAGATGAGGATCGGCAGCTCGAAGCTGATGCCGAGGCCGAGAATAACCGAGAGGAAGAAGTTGGTGTAGTCCTCAACGGTAATGACTGGATTAAATCTGCTGCCAAAACCGACAATGAGCACCTTAAGCGCGCCCGGCAGCACAAAGAAATAGCCAAAACTCGCGCCCGCCAAAAATAATCCAATCGTGGCTGCCATGAAAGGCACTACAAAACGCTTTTCGCGTTGATAGAGCCCCGGCGCAATAAACAGCCAAACCTGATAGAGAATGAACGGCGCGGCCAGAATGGCGCCCCCAATGAGCGACGCATACAGGTAGTAGTTCATTGGATCCATCGGGTGCATGTAGTTCAACTTGTTGGTGACGGGCAGATGCAGCTTATCAAGCGGAATCTGCATAAAGGCGAAGATTTTTTCCCGGAAATAAAACGCAACGAAAAAACCCACGGCAAGATACGCGGCCGAATGAATGATGCGCTTGCGCAGCTCTTCCAGATGCTCCATCAGGCTCATGCCCGGAAGCTCGGCGCGCTCGGTGACCGCGGCGCGCGCTTTTTCAATGGCATCCGCAGGATCAACCATGCTGGGTTACGGTCTCCGTGGGTGAGGTTGGCTCGGGGGCTTCCGCAGACGCAGTTTCGGCGGCTGCCTGCGCGAGAGACACACCGGGCTTTGCGGCCGCAATCGTCTCTCCCGTGGACGGAGGCTGAATCACCGGACCGGCACCGAAGCCCGGCACGGAGACCGACTGTGCCACGGGCTCGGCCATGCGCGGAACATACGTCTCAGGCACAGCTTCCGTGGCAGTGGAATTGGACACAGGCTCCACCGTGGAATTAGGCACCGAATTGACAACCTGCTCAACCGTAGGATCGACCAGCGGCTGCGCATGAACGGCTCCCTGTTCCGTAAGCGTCTTTTGCCGCTGAGCCTCATCCTGCTTCCTGCGGTCGGCCTCTTCAGCCAGGCGCAACTCTTCTTCCATCTGGAATTTGAAGTCGTTGGAAGCCTTGCGGAACTCATACATCAGCTTGCCGATCTGGCGGCCGATTGCGGGGAGCTTGCGCGGCCCAAAGACCACGAGCGCCAGAACCATAAGGATCAGCGAGTCGGCCATGCTGAGAGTTGACAATTCGATTGGCGCTGGAATGCCCATGAGAGACCATGATAATCGTCTTCAGCGAGTCCCCACAAACCGTCGGCACGCTCACCACGAATAGCCGCCCGAAGGCGGCGGCCACGCGGCGAGCAACTGCCTTAGCAGTACGATGCGGCCAAGATGATAAGCATTGTGCGCAGCGAGGCTTTCGAGTTGCTCGCGCACGGTCATGATACGCGCCGGTGAGCCGGGGCGCGAGGGGCAGCGGATGGACAGATCGAGATGGGATTCGTCGTTCGCCGCATCGCCTGCCTGACGGCTGCCTGCGGAAAACCGTTCACGAAGCTCGCTCCAGGATTCGCGCTCAGCATCGAGGACGGTGGGAAACCCGTCGCGCGGACTTGCCGGGAATGGCGTTTCCAGGCCGCCGATCCAATCCAGAGTGACCTGCTGCCAGAAGGCGATGTGCCACAGTTCCTCATAAATGGAGTGCGGCGCGCCCGGTGGCAGACGATGGGCAAGCTCATCGCTCAAACTCTCAAGAATGTGCGCTGGAGGCGCAAAGGCGCTGTCGCCAACAAGCGCCTGTTCGAGTTCGCTCACAACTTCCTCCTGCGGGCTGGGTTCACCCCTGTGGACATGTTGCATTTGCGTTACAATGATCTCAAATGCCGTGCAGCTACGATGATGGATTGGCCTGAATCGTTGGAAGATGCTGCCGCATCAAGTAGGAAACACGGGCTGCAACATCCCCGTGAGCGGGTTCCCAGTAAGGAGCAGGCGCTCACTGCAGCCGGCTTGGCTTTCAACATCCCCGTCCGCGACATGCGCACGTTGCAGCCGCAGGACTGAAGGCGGAAAACGGTGACTCTGGTTTTAGACGAAGCTGTTCAGGCTGGCGAAGCGTGCAGCCTTGAAAACTATCTTGCACTTCCCGATCACACGATGGACGAGCGCATTGCCGCGGCGCGCAAGAAACTCGGCGCTTCCACCATACTGCTCGGCCATCACTACCAACGCGATGAGGTCATTCGCTTCGCGGACTTTACCGGCGACAGCTACAAGCTCTCGCAAGCCGCAGCAGAAACGGACGCAAAATACATCGTCTTCTGCGGCGTGCACTTCATGGCGGAGAGCGCGGACGTGCTCGGGCATGAAGCCCAGCAGGTAATCCTGCCCGACCTCAACGCCGGCTGCTCCATGGCCGACATGGCGGAGATTTCGCAAGTCGAAGCCTGCTGGGAAACGCTCGAACGACTGCACCTGACCAACGAGACAATCCCGCTCACCTACATGAACTCGTCCGCCGCCATCAAGGCCTTCTGCGGCGAGCATGGCGGACTGGTTTGCACTTCGTCTAACGCGCGGCAAGCCTTTGAGTGGGCATTCGGACAGGCTGGAAAGCAGGGCAAGCGAATCCTCTTCCTGCCCGATCAGCACCTTGGCCGCAACACCGGCTACGCAATGGGAATCCCACTCGACGAGATGAAAGTGTGGGACCCGTGGGCGCTGGAAGGCGGGCAATCGGCAAAGGATTTGGCAGAGACGCGCATTCTGCTCTGGAAAGGCCACTGCTCGGTGCATCAGCGCTTTTTGCCGAGCCACGTGGACGCGGTTCGCGCCAAATACCCCGGCATCCAGGTCATCGTGCACCCCGAGTGCCGCTGGGAGGTCTGCCAGAAGGCGGACGCGCTGGGTTCGACAGAGCGGCTGATTACGATTGTCGAGCAGGCTCCGGCGGGAACGATGTTTGCCATCGGAACGGAGATTCATCTCGTCAATCGGCTCGCCAAAGGCTTTGCCGATCAGGGCAAAAAGATCATCACGCTCGACGATACCGGCTGCCTTTGCACCACGATGTACCGCATCAGCCCGCAGCATCTGGCGTGGGCACTCGAAAACCTCGTCGAAGGCCGCATTGTGAACCGCATTGCTGTACGCAGGAGCGTGAAACACTGGGCAAAAGTGGCACTGGATCGGATGTTGGAAATCAGCTCCTAGCCGTTAGCTTTTAGCCTTGCCTGCGTATCAGTCAGTCCATTGGAATACGCATGACTTTGTCTTGGCGCATACCAGCTAAGAGCTAATGGCTGACAGCTAAAAGCTGCCTTTGTCGTATCCTAGAAGCAGCAGGATCACGCGCCATGAAGACTTTTACGCTCGACGAAGCCCAATCCCTCTTGCCTGTTCTCGAATCGCTGCTGAAGCGAGCCATCGAGGGCAAGCAGGCCGCTGAGCGCGTGGAAAATCGCCTGCAGGAGCTGAACCGGCGCATCTATCTCTCCGGCGGCATGAGGGTGGATGTGGCCAGCGTGGCGCGAGACCGAGCGGAGATGGAGCAGCACCTCAAGCAGGTGCGCGAAACGATTGCCGAGATTGACGCCATCGGCGTGCAGGTGAAAGATCTCGACACCGGCTTGCTCGACTTCCCCTTCCGTCTGGACGACGAAGTGGTTCTGCTCTGCTGGCGTATGGGCGAGTCGTCGATTGAGCACTGGCACACGATCGAATCCGGCTTCCAGGGACGCCAGCCGGTGGATGAACGCTTCCGGCGGCGCTCCGGCCCAGCAAGCCGCCCCAATTAAACTGTGCCGCGCCAGCTCAATTTGGATTGCCGTGGTGTGAGCGCATGGGGTCGTTTTCGCGTCCTATAAGAGTGAGCGCATAAGGTAGTCTGGGTTAGATGAGGAACCGCGTGCGCATCCTCTCGGCGGAGCGGCTATGAGAACGGGCAGATGGGCCACGGTATTGTTGACGGCAGCATCGCTGCTCTCAGGCTGCAAGGGCTTCTGGGACGCGCCGGCATCCTCTTCCGACACCACCGGCACAAATCCCGCCAGCGGCATCTTTTACGTCCTGAACCAGACGACTGGCCAGATTGCGGGCTTCTCCTTTGCCTCCGGGGCGTCCACACCGACAGCCGTGAGTGGCACTCCGCTGGCCCTTGGCTCGACACCGTATGCACTAGCCATTGCGCCCAGCGGCAATTTCCTCTACGTAAGCACGATAAGCGGCATCTATCTCTTCACCATCGGCACAGGAGGCGCACTGACCATCGGCAACTCCGGCCAACCCATCAGCGATGACGTAGCTTATGCGATGCAGATGGACCCTTCCGGCTCATGGCTGCTGGAAGCTGTCTCCGGCGCAGGTACGCTGAACGCGATTCCCATTGACTCAAGCACAGGGCTTTATGCGGGCTCTGGGACACAGACAGTCGCGCTGCCCTCCACCGCCGTGCAGCAGATCGCGGTTTCGCCGAGCGGGGCAACGTCGTCCTATGCCTTTGTGGCGATGGGCACGGGCGGCACTGCGGTGATTCCCTTCAACTCCGGCAATGCCGATCCCTTCGGCGCGGTTGCGAAGATCGCCGTGAAGAACTCGCTCGGCGGCGACAACGCCGTGGCCGTGGACCCGGATAACCGCCTGCTCTATGTGGGCGAGACGACAGCGGTAAGCGGCACACAGTCCGGCGGTCTGCGTGTCTTCACCATTGGTTCCAGCGGCGTAACCGAGATTTCCGGCTCGCCCTACTCGACCGGCGGCACGGGGCCATCTTCGATTCTGCCGACGACGAGCTACGTCTATGTGGCCAACAGTGCGGTAAGCGGAAGCTCAACGGGCAACATCAGCGGCTTCTCCATTACCACATCCACAAGCGGCGCTTATTCGCTCACCGCCATCAATACGGTTTCCACCGGCATCCAGACGGAATCGCTTGCCGAAGACAGCACTGACTCCTACGTGCTGGCGGTAAATTACGGCGGCAGCCCGGACTTGAGCACCTTCACCTTTGACAGCACAACAGCCGGGCAGCTTGATACAGGCCCAACCGCGTCTACGGGAACCGATCCAGTCGGCGCGTGGGTCGTTGTAGCGGCGCCGTAAACAGGGATCAGAGATCAGGCAGGCAGCCGCTTACCACGCCTCAAACCGAATCGCGTCTTGCTGAGGCGCATAGACAGAGTGCTTCCGGAAATGCGCATCGTCGCGCTGCGGATAATCGGCGCGGAAGTGCGCTCCGCGGCTTTCTGTTCTAGCCAGGGCCGAACGCAGAATTGCGCCAGCCACAAGACACAGGGACTGCGCTTCAATAAGCCGGCGTGACGGAGCAGAGACCTGCGCAGGCTCGTTGAGCTTTACAGAGCACCGAGCCTGCGCAGCCAACCCTTCGCGCAAGCCGGCATCTTCACGCACCAGTCCGGCACAATGATCCATCCTCTGGTGAAGCTCGCGGAGAATTGCGCCAAGAATTGTTTCGATCGGCTCGATCGGCATAGCGGATTGTTTCGCAGGCTCGCGCTGGCCGGCATTTGTTTGCGGCAAGCCATCCGCGAGAATCGCGCGGCCGGCGCGCGCTCCGAAGACCAATCCCTCAAGCAGTGAGTTCGATGCCAGCCGGTTCGCGCCATGCAGGCCCGTGCAGGCCGCTTCGCCCGCCGCATAGAGCCCGCGCACATTTGTGCGCCCGTCGAGATCGATGCGAATGCCGCCCATCATGTAATGCGCCGCCGGGCGAATCGGAATTTGGTTGCGGTGCAGGTCGAGTCCATGTTGCGCAAGAAAGCCGCTGATGCCGGGAAAACGCTTATGCAGGTCGATTCCCGCCACATGGCGCATATCGAGATAGACGGGCCGCGTTTCACCGGGCGCGGCGCCCATCCCTTCCCGAAAGACCGCGCGCGCCACAACGTCGCGCGGCGCAAGCTCCAACCGTTTATCGTAGCGCTCCATGAAGCGCTCGCCGCGGTCGTTGCGCAGGTAAGCGCCCTCGCCACGCAGCGCCTCAGAGAGCAGAAATGCCGGCACGCCGGGCAGAGCAAGCGCCGTGGGATGAAACTGGTAGAACTCCATGTCGGCCAGCTCGGCTCCAGCTCGCGCAGCCAGCGCAACCCCGTCGCCTGTGGCTACTGCCGGGTTCGTCGTGTGCGAATAAACCTGCCCCGCGCCGCCAGCAGCAATCAGAACCGCCCGTGTGGCAACACGCTCCAGTTTGCCGTCACGGTCAAGCAGATCGGCTCCGGCAACATACCCGTCGGCAATTACGAGATTCGTTACCGTCGTCCATTCGGCAAAGCGGATGTTTGCATTCTTCCGCGCCAGTTCCGCCAGCGCGCGGCCAATCTCCGCGCCGGTGGCGTCGCCATTGGCGTGCAGGATGCGCGGACGGGAGTGCGCGGCCTCGCGCGTGCGCAATAGCGTGTCACCTTCGCGGTCAAAGTTCGCTCCGCCTTCAATCAGCTCGGCCACGCGCAAAGGACCTTCATTCACCAGCGCTTCCGCCGCCGCGTGTGCAACGAGCCCGTCACCGGCAACGATGGTGTCCTCAAGATGAAGCGCGACGTCTTCGCTACCCTCCATCGCCACGGCAATGCCGCCCTGCGCATAGTGCGTATTCGACTCTCGCACCGCTTCCTTGGTTACAACCAGCACCAAGCCATGCGGCGCAAGCTCAAGCGCGGCGCGCAGACCGGCCACGCCCGCCCCGATGACAAGAAAATCCGTTTGTGCAATGGAGTTCACCCATCAGGGTATCAGGAGGGCCGGCTGCAAAGGCGCTGCATTACGATAGAGAAAGCGTGCAAACCATTCGAGTGGACACACCTTCGGCGCGGTATGAGGTCTATGCGGGCAGCGGACTGCTGGCCACGCTGGCTCCGCGCATCGAGCGAGCCGGCATCATTTTCGGAGGACGGCTTCCGCGTCGCGTCTTCGTCCTCACCTCACCGGAGATCTGGGCGCTGTGGGGCGAAACCTTTTCGCAGTCTTTCGCGCAGTCTCCCATCGCGCTTTTTCTTCCCTCGGGAGAAAAGCACAAGACACTGGCCAGTGTGGAAAAGCTCGCCCGCCAGATGATTGTTGCGGGCGCCGACCGCGGCTCCCTGCTCATCGCCTTTGGCGGCGGCATTGTGGGAGACGTGGGCGGATTTCTCGCCGCAATCTTCATGCGCGGCATTCCCTACGTGCAGGTTCCAACTACATTTCTTGCGCAAGTGGACTCCTCCGTCGGCGGAAAAACGGGCGTGAACCTGCCCGAAGGCAAAAACCTTGTCGGCAGCTTTCATCATCCGCTCGCGGTCTTTGCCGATATCGGCGTGCTGGGCACGCTGAGCGGCCGCGAGCTGCGCGCCGGCTTGATGGAGAGCGTAAAAGCCGGCATCATCCGCGACCGCGCGCTGGTGCGCTTCATGGAAGAGAACTTCGAGGCGATCCTCGCGCGCGATCCGAAGGCACTCGAAAAGGTCATCGCCGCATCGATCCGCATGAAGGCCGGCGTGGTGAACCGCGACGAGCGCGAGAGCGGCCTGCGCATGATTCTCAACTTTGGCCATACCCTGGGCCACGCCATTGAGCAGGTGACGCGCTACAAGGTTCTGCTGCATGGCGAGGCCGTGGGTTGGGGCATGGTTGCGGCGCTTCACATAGCACACCTGCGCGGAACCATCACCGCGAGCCAGGCCGACCGGCTCGAAAACCTGATTCATCTCTACGGACCACTCCCCGCGCTAAAACTCAACGCGGCCAAGCTCGTTGCTGCCACCGGCGCAGACAAGAAGAACATCGGCGGAGTGCGCCGCTTTGTGCTGCCTGTTGGCATTGGCGATGCGGGCGTGGTGGAAGATGTATCCGCGAACGAGTTGTTGGACGCCGCGAAATACATGCTCGCGCAGACCGCTCCCGATCGCGCCCCCAATCGCACTGTGGAGAGAAAGGCGCGATGAGCAACACGGGCGCAAAACCCGCGGGAGTTCAGGACGAAGCCAGCGCCGCGCAGGCTGTGCAGGCGATGTTCAACTCCATAGCGCCGCGTTACGACCTGCTCAACCACGTTCTCTCGGCCAACATTGACCGCCTGTGGTGGCGCCGCGCCGCGCGCCGCTTCCGCGACGTGCTTGCTCAGCCTGAAGCGGCAATTCTCGATATCTGTTGCGGCACCGGCGACATGACGATGGCGCTGCTCAAGTATCGCCCGCAGAATGCGTGTCCCATTCTCGCCGCCGATTTCGCGCGCGCCATGCTGCGGCGCGGCGCGGAAAAGTTCGCAGGCCGCACTCCGGGCAAACCCGTTGCCATTGCGCTCGAAGCGGATGCTTTACATCTTCCGCTACGCGGCTCTTCGATGGACCTGGTCGTCAGCGCCTTCGGCTTCCGCAATCTGGCCAATTACGACGCCGGCCTGCGTGAGTTCCATCGCGTGCTCAAGCCTGGCGGCCGGCTCGGCATTCTCGACTTCAGCGAACCCGGCGGAGCACTCGGCAAGCTCTATGCCGTTTACTTTCGCCGCGTGCTTCCGTCCATTGGCCGCGCCATCACCGGCCAGGTGAGCCCTTATCAATACCTGCCCGAATCCGTTGGCAACTTTCCCGAACCGCCGCGAATGCTGGCCATGATGCGCGCAGCCGGCTACGCCGAATGCGCATGGCAGCCCTATACTTTCGGCATCGCCGGACTCTATACCGCGCGGCTCCCGATACAGCCGAATTCGTAGTAGGCTGGACTGCGATGAGCTACGCCGGGCCAAGCCAGCTAACCGCCCCCGCACAAAAGCGGCACGTGGCGCTCGTCTCCATGTCCGCGGCCGCGGTCATGACGCTGCTCAAGCTCGCCGTGGGCCTGCTCTCCGGCTCGCTCGGCGTGCTCTCAGACGCGGCGCACTCCGCGCTCGACCTTGCCGGCGCGGCGCTGACCTTTTTCTCCGTGCGCGTGGCTGACAAGCCGGCCGACGAAGGCCACACCTACGGCCACGGCAAGATCGAGAATATCTCCTCGCTGGTTGAAGCGGGGCTGATGGCCGTCTCCTGCGCGTGGATCATCGCTGAAGCCCTCACGCGCATTTCGCGCCACACTGTCGAGCTGCGCCATTCCATCTGGCCGGCGCTAGTGCTCGTCGCCTCCATCGCTGTTGACTACTGGCGATCGCGTCAGTTGCGCGCAGTGGCCCGCATCACCGGCTCGCCGGCGCTTGAAACCGATGCGTTTCACTTCGCCTCCGATATCTGGTCTACGCTCGCGGTTCTTGCCGGCCTGGCCGCAAGCTGGCTCGGTATGCGCTTTGGAATTCGTTGGCTCCAGTTCGCCGATCCCTTCGCGGCCATCGTCGTTTCGCTGATGATTCTGCGCTTGACGCTGCACCTGACACGCGAAACCGTTGCCGCGCTCATGGATGAGATTCCCGCCGGGACGCGCCAGCGCGTGATTCGCGCCGCCGCCGGCGTGGATGGCGTGATGGCCGTGGAACAGGCGCGCGTGCGCCGCTCCGGCGCAGCCTATTTTGCCGACCTCACGCTGGCTCTGCCGCGCCGCTCCACCTTTGAGCACACCGGCGAGGTGGTTCGCGCGGCAACCGAAGCCGTGCATCGCGCACTGCCCGGAACCGACGTCGTCATCCATACCATTCCGCGCGAGGCAGCCGCCGAAAGCATCTTTGACCGCGTACGCGCCGTGGCGCTGCGCAACAACGTTGCAGTGCATGAGCTCAGCGTGCAGACGCACAACGGACGCCTGCGCGTGGAGCAGCACGTCGAGCTGGATGAACAGATGCCGCTCATCGAGGCGCATCGTTTTGTCACCGCGCTCGAAGAAGAGATTCTGCGCGAAGCTCCCGAGGTCGATTCCGTCCTTACGCATATTGAAAGCGAACCGGCCACGATCGAGCAGCCCGAAGAGATTGTGCTCGACAACCGCCGCATTGAGCAGGCTCTACGCAGCGCCGCATTGCACTTCCCGGAGATCGTCGATGTTCACGCGCTTACCGTACTGCGCGTGAGCGACCATATCGATCTCTCCTGCCACTGCACGCTGCCGGACAAGCTGAGCATGGGACACGTGCACGAGATCATTACCGCGCTCGAAGACCGGCTGAAGCTCGCCTGCCCGGAGATCAGCCGCGTGACCATCCACCCCGAGCCGATCACCGAAAATACAAGATAAGAGGAAACGGAAGTGATTGTCCGTCCGATCGTGGGCTTTTTTCGTGTGGCGCTGGTCACCATGCTTGTCGTCGGCGTGGCGCTGCTGGCGGCTATCGCCACCATGCACTTCGTCATCCATGGCGCAGAGGTGACAGTACCCGCGCTCAAGGGCATGACCGTTGCCGACGCGCGCAGTGAGGCCGCGGGCCTCGGTCTCAATCTCGACGTGGACAACCGCTATTATTCGTCGGACGTTGCGGCCGGGCATATCTTGACGCAGTCGCCCGCTCCGGGAACAGTGGTCCGCCGCGACTGGCACGTGCGCGTGTCGGAGAGCCTTGGGCCGCAGCAGGTGGACGTACCAGACACCATCGGCATGGATGAGCACGATGCGGCGCTCAAATTGCGGCTCGCCGGGCTTATTGTAGGAACCACGGCCCAGTTGCCGGACGCGAAAGTGCCCGCCGGAACTGTGCTTGCGCAGGACCCACCCGCGCACGCACGCGGGATCGACGGACCGAGCGTCAGCCTTCTGATTGCCACGCCGCCGGACATAACCGCCGACGGCCTGCTGATGCCCGACCTTAAAGGCCTGACACTCGGAGCAGCGCAGACACTGCTCCAGCGCCAGGGGCTCGCTGTTGCGCCGCCGAGCTTTGTCAACATGTACATACCGCCCGTTGGCGCGGAAGGCTCACAGCCCAGGCCGCCCGTCGCGCCGAATACCGTGATCCTGCAGCAGCCCGCAGCCGGTACGCGCGTCGACGCCGGCGCCTCCGTGAAACTCACCATTGCGCGATAGATTGTATTCCCGAAATTGACCTTGTCCCACAAAGAACACAGTTCCTTCCGGCGGCAATTTACAGAAAGCAGTTTTCGCATCATTGCAACAGCGCGAAGCGTCTAAAAAATACATGGCAACAGAATCGCAGGCAGCGACCAGACCAGCGCAAACCGCCGGAATTTCACACGCATGGCGGGCGCTAAGGCATAGAAATTTCCGGCTCTTCTTCGGCGGGCAGACGATCTCCCTCATCGGCACGTGGATGACTCGCGTGGCCACCTCGTGGCTCGTTTACCGGCTTACCAAGTCCGCCCTCTTGCTCGGGACCGTGGGCTTTGCCGGACAGATTCCGACCTTTTTGCTTGCGCCTATTGCGGGCGTTATCGTCGATCGCATCGACCGCCGCACGGTCCTCGTCTGGACGCAATCGCTGGCCATGATCCAGTCACTGCTGCTCGCAGCGCTCACCCTGAGCCATCGCATCACCATCGGCGAAATTCTTGCGCTCAGCGCCATGCAGGGCACCATCAACGCCTTCGACATGCCCGGCCGCCAGTCCTTCATGATTCACATGGTTGAGGAGCGCGCTGATCTCTCGAACGCTATTGCCATCAACTCCTCGATGGTCAACACAGCGCGGCTCATCGGCCCTTCCCTGGCCGGAATCATCATTGCGGCCTCGAATGAAGGCTGGTGCTTCCTGATCGACGGCATCAGCTATATCGCCGTCATCTTTTCGCTGCTGATGATGCGCCTGCGCCATGAAAAGCAGGAGACACACGGCGCAACCATGATCGAGCAGCTTCGCCAGGGCTGGGTCTACGTCGGCAACTCACTGCCCATTCGCAGTATCCTCGCGCTCTTTGCGCTGCTCAGCCTCATGGGCTGGCCCTTCATGGTGCTCATGCCGATCTTTGCAGCGGATGTGCTCAAGGGCGGCGCGAATACGCAGGGCTTTCTCATGGGTGCGGTCGGCGTCGGCTCGCTCATCTCCGCCCTGGCGCTTGTGGTGCGCAAGTCTGTGCGCGGGCTCACGAAGATCATCCCCCTTGGCGCGGGCATCTTTGGCGCCGGGCTTATCGCCTTCGGACTCTCACACGCCTTCTGGCTCTCAATGGGCATGATGTTTGTCGCCGGCTTCGGCATGATGCAGGGACTGACCACGAGCAACACGATTCTACAAACTCTGGTGGACGAAAAGATGCGCGGGCGCGTGATGAGCTACTATACGATGGCCTTTGTCGGCATGGCGCCCTTCGGCAGCCTGCTTGCCGGCGCCATGGCACACGCCATCGGCGCGCCGCACACAGTCATTATTAGCGGCGTAGCGTGCATCCTTGGCGGCCTCTGGTTCTGGATGCGCCTGCCGCGTATTCGCAAGGAGATTCGGCCGATCTATGAGAAACTCGGCATTGTGCCGGCACGGCCGGATGCGCTCGTGAAAAAGGCGGCCGAAAGCTGAGCGGTTGCGATCCATGCGCAAGGAGACCCACGAGGATGAGCTTGCAGGAAGACCTTGAACACATTGCGCTGCAGGAGCGCGAACTGGTGTTGCCGCGCCTCGATACGGAGATCGCATGGCAGCTCGGTTCGCTGCTGCGGCAGATGGCGTACGAACGCAGGCTGCCGGTTGTGATCGATGTGCGGCGCGTCAATCAGCCGCTCTTTTACGCCGCGCTCGAAGGCACCACGCCGGACAACGCCGAGTGGGTGCGCCGCAAGAACAATGTCGTTGCGCGCTTCCACACCAGCTCCTACGCAGCCGGCATCAAGGAAAAGATCAAAGGCCATACTCTTACAGATGCACAGGGACTTCCCTTAAACGACTACGCCACGCATGGCGGAGCGTTTCCTCTGCGTGTTGCCGGAGCGGGCGTGGTGGGCAGTGTGACCGTCTCCGGACTGCCGATGCGCGCCGATCACGAACTGGTTGTCGAAGCGCTCTGCACGCTGCTTGGCCGCGACTACTCCACGCTGAAGCTACCTGCTGAGTAGCCGTCATCCAGCGGACCTTTCGAGGAGAGCGATGAAGAATCCGTCTGTGCCATTCACTCCCGGAAACAGGCGCAGGCAACCTTCCGGCGTCATGCACTGCGCCAGTTTTTCCGCACCCTCCGCAGTCAAAATCTTCCCTTCGTGCATCTCGTTGATGCGCGAGCTCAGGCGGATAATCCGCGCTAAAGAATTTTCAGCAAGCACAGCCGAAAGAACCTGCTCGTTTTCTTCCGGCTCAAGCGAGCAGGTGGAATAAACAATTCTTGCGCCGGGCCTTGCAGCGCATAGAACCGAAGCAAGAATCGCTTTTTGCCGATCTGCCTGCCGCGTGAACTCCTCCGGCTGCAGATGATGGCGAATCTCCGGGTTCCGAGCGAACGTTCCCGTGCCGCTGCACGGCACGTCGGCAAGCACAAGATCATAAGCCGCATTGCCCACAAGCGCGGCGGCGTCGGTGTCTAGACATTCCACGCGCTCGCCGAGAAATGCGAGCCGCTTGCGCAAAGAAGCCAAGCGCTGCGAACTCACTTCGCAGGCAACCACGTGTGCCCGCGGATTTCGTTCAGCGAGAATCAGCGTCTTGCCGCCCGGTGCGGCGCAGGCATCGAGAATCGTGCTTCCTTTGCCTGCAATCTCCGCCACAAGCTGCGAGCCTTCATCCTGAATCCGCGCTCGCCCCGCCTGGAATGCGGCTGTATCGATCACATTGCCGGAGAGCACGGTGCGAGCCGCACTCAGCAGTTGGCCCGGCGCAAGCGCGATTCCGGCACGCGCAAGCTCGTCTTCGGTCTCTTTATCCGCAATGCGAATGTGCGTCTCAGGCGTGCTTACGCCGTTCCTGCAGATCGCTGCAACGGTCTCCGCGCCGAAGAAGCGTGTCCAGCGTTCCACCATCCATGCCGGGTACGCGGATCGCGCATCTTCCGCGTTCGCCTTTACGCCGGATGCAGCCAACTTGCGCAACACCGCATTCACCATGCCCGAGGCGAAGTGGTGCCCTGCTTCACGCGCAAGCTCCACGCTTTCATCAATCGCCGCATGAGCCGGAATGCGATCGAGATGCAGAAGTTGAAATGCTCCGAGGCGCAATGCTATCAATGCTTCCGAATCGAGCCGCGCATTCGGCCGCTTGAGCAGCGGACGAATCCGCGCATCGAGCGCAAGCTGCGAGCGCAGGACGCCGAGTACAAAAGTTGTCACGAGATTTTTGTCCTGCGCGGATAAGCGCGAGACGGATTTGCCACGCAGCAAATCATCCGAGTGACCGCGCCCGCGCTCGACAGCAAGCAAAATCTCAAATGCCGCTTTGCGTGCCGGGGAGATTCCGGCGAAAACGCGCGCCATGCGTTCAGCCTAACCGCGGCGTAACGCGCGCCGGATGCAATCCGCGCAGAAAATCCGCTGCTATCATGCGTTTTTTGCCCTCAAGCTGCACTTCGAGCAGTTCGAGCCACGTATTTTGTGCGCAGGCTACAAACATCCGTTTGTCTTTTACCCGCACTGTACTCGGTTCAACGGTTTCATTCTGTTCCTCGGCAACGCTCATGCGATGCACGATCAGTTTTTTGCCGTCGAGTGCGGTGAATGCTCCGGGCCAGGGCTGGAATCCGCGCCAGCGATTCAACAACTCCGTCGCTGTTCGCGCGGCAAAGTCCATGCGGCCGTCTTCGCGCTGGA
>JASHPD010000023.1 GCA_030038315.1 Acidobacteriaceae bacterium | reverse complement strand
GGTGAAAGGATTTCCAGCCATTATGCGGCAGTTGCAACAAACGGCAATTTAAGGCAAAAGCCTACCTCAGGGGCTAAAGTCCCGACTCGTTTTTGCGGGACTGATTGCCGGGGATAAATCCCCGGCCTACCAGCCGTAGCCTGACACAAAGGAAATGCCGAGACGCTATCCGAGCCTGAGTCTTGTTGCATCCTCTGCAGAATGATGGATTTTCTGTTTATTGCGGATAGGTGGGCTGTGGCTGCGGCGCGGGCTGCTGTTGTTGCGCAGGCGCGGATTGTTGAGAGCATTGCTGCGGCGGAGCTGCGGGCGCTGTCTTCGGCGGGGTCAGCACGAAGCCATTGTGCACCAGCGCGAAGCCTTGCTCAGGCAATTCAGCCTGCAGAAGATGGTTCTTCGGGCTGGCAAAAAGCTCCATTTTGCCGCCGGAGAATTTAGCGGTCAGGTGTTGAACCGCAATGGGCTGGCCGTTGAGAGTGCCCTGCTCGGGATGGTCCGCGGTGATGGTGAGAGGAACGACTGAGCCCGTTCGCTTGGGGATGATGGCCCAGATGTTCTGCCCGTTCTGTGCGGCGTTAAGCGCCAAGAGCGTTTCCAGCGCGCCGGGGTCGAAGTCCGGCAGGAAGACGGCTGCCGCGTGCCCGGCAAGGCGCGTGGTGGAAGCGCGGCCGTTGGCGGAGATATTCATCAGGAGCTGCGCTGGATTCGGATTGGGGTCCGGCTTGGCGATGATGTTGACCGCCGAGCCGTTGACGGTGCCGCTGAGCAGGACATGCTTGAGATGGCGGGCCGGACTCAGGCGCTCGGTCTTCGAGAGCGCGTAGTTGAGGCCCTGCATGGAGACGTACACCAGCGATTCGGAGCTGAAGCCGGCCTGGGCAGGCGTGATCGTGTAGCTGGCCGTGCCGACAGAATGGCCGTTCTGGCTGACGGTAAAGCTGGCGGACTGGGCCGCTGCCGCGAGCAAACTTGAGGCAATCAGGGCCGCGAAGGCCAAGATACCGCGCAAAATCTTCATTGGTGGTTTAGACACAGGATTTGCGGTGGAGTTGCAATTCAGGGGACTCAGGGGACTGGGGGACTCAGGGACTGGTCCATTTGTTGCGTTGTTGCGATTGGTTGCGATCAAAAACAGTCCCTCAGTCCCCTGAGTCCCTTAGTCCCTGTCTTTCTACTTCTTCACCTTTTCAAAGCGCTTGTTCACTTCGGCCCAGTTGACCACGTTCCACCATGCGGCGAGGTAATCCGGGCGGCGGTTCTGGTACTTCAGGTAGTAGGCGTGCTCCCAGACGTCGTTGCCGAGGATCGGGTACAGCCCCTGCGAGAGCGGGCTGTCCTGGTTGGCCGTGGTCAGAATGGTCAGCTTGCCGTCCTTGAAGACCAGCCAGCCCCAGCCGGAGCCGAACTGCTTGGCCGTGGTCTCGTTGAAGGTCTTCTTGAAAGCCTCAAAGCTGCCAAAGTCCTTCTTGATCTGCTCGGCGATGGCGCCGGTGGGCTCGCCGCCGATGCCGGGCTTGCCTGTGGGACCGAGGATGGTCCAGAAGAGGGTGTGATTCGAGTGGCCGCCGCCGTTGTTGCGCACTGCGCCGCGGATGTCCTCGGGGATTGCGTTCAGGTCGGAGATAAGCTCGTCCGCGGTCTTTTTGCCAAGCTCGGGATGCTTTTCGATGGCCGCGTTCAGGTTGTTGACGTAGGCCTGATGATGCTTGTCGTGATGGATCTTCATGGTGTCAGCGTCGATGTGGGGCTCGAGGGCCGCGTAATCGTAGGGAAGAGCGGGAACTTCATGTGCCATGCCGATTCTCCTTCAGTTGAAGATTGTAACGGGGCCGCCTTCACAATCCGTAAATCATGGCGGGTGCGGCGGCGTAAACTCAAGATGAACTCGCGGGTTATGCAACTTTAACGCGCGCAAAACCATCAACAACATACGATAGATCGCGCACGGGCGCCTCGCGATTCAGCTTTCCTGAGCCTCATGCCTGAATTTCTCTCACTTGCGATTCCTCCATGTCCATTCCTATGACTGATCCATCCCTTTATCGTTGGCTTCCACAGCAGGGCGAAGCCTTTGGCGCGCCCGGCCTGGTGCCGCGCTGGACCTCAAGCGTGAAAGATGCCGTGGGAACGGCCTACTCGGCTTCAAGCCGCGTGTGGTTCACCTGCTCGCACGGAGTCGTCAATGAAATCTACCATCCGACGATCGACAAGCCGCAGGTGCGGGACTTCGAGTTCCTCATCACCGACGGCGAGAGCTTTATGCACGAAGAGAAGCGCGACCTGCTTTCTTCGTTCGAGTACATCCATGAGGAGTCGCTGGGGGTTCGGTACATCAACCGCGATCCGGACGGCCGCTACACGCTGACCAAGGAAGTGATTGCGGACCCGCACCACTCGGTGCTGCTGGTGAATGTGCAGATCGAGGGGCATCCCGACCTGGTGAACCGGCTGAAGGTGTATGCGCTGCTGGCTCCGCATCTGGACGGCGGCGGAGCGGGCAACTCGGGCAGCGCGGTGGATGTGGCCGGGTACAAGATGCTGATGGCGTGGAAGAACGACTGGTCGCTGGCGATGGGCTCGACCTGCGGCTTTTCCCGCGTGAGCTGCGGGTTTGTGGGCGCGAGCGACGGATGGCGCGACCTCAAAGACAACTTCCAGATGGATTGGGAGTTTGGATCGGCGCTGAATGGGAACATTGCGCTCTTTGGCGAGCTGAATCTGAATACGGCGTGCCCGGGCGGCATGACGCGGATGGAAGGAATTCGCACATTTACGGTGGCGATCGGGGTTGGGAACACGATCCATACTTCGCTGCAGAAGACGCTGTCGTCGCTGTCGATGCCGTATGAGCAGCAATGCAAGCGGTTTGTTGAGCAGTGGCACCGGGTGGCCAACCCGGAGTGGCTTGGCGAGAAGGCGCAGGACGGCGGAAAGCTGATGCGCGCCAGTCACAACGTTCTGCTGGCGCATGAGGACAAGACCTACTCGGGCGCCTTTGTGGCTTCGGCTTCCATCCCGTGGGGGCAGGCGAAGAGCGACGACGACCTGGGCGGCTATCACCTCGTCTGGACCCGCGACATGGTGCAGACGGCTACGGCGATGATTGCCTGCGGGCGGGCGGAGACGGCGCGGCGGGCGCTTGTTTATCTCGCCTGCACGCAGGAGCAGGATGGCGGCTTTGCGCAGAATTTCTGGGTGGATGGGCGGCCATACTGGTCCGGGATGCAGCTCGATGAAGTGGCGTTTCCGGTGATTCTGGCCTGGCGTTTGTGGAAGGCCGATGCGCTGGGCGAGCTGAGCGTGGTTTCGTTTGTGGAGCGTGCCGCCGGGTTCCTGGTGCGCCACGCGCCGATTACGCAGCAGGAGCGCTGGGAGGAAAATTCCGGCTATTCGCCTTCTACGCTTGCGGCGGTGATTACGGCGCTGATCTGCGCGGGCGAGATTCTGCGCGCGCATGATTCGCATGAGCAGGCCGGATTTATTGAAGAGTATGCCGACTGGATCGAAAAGCATCTCGAAGACTGGACCGTGACGAATGACGGCGTGCTGCTCGAAGGCGTCAAGCGCCATTACATGCGCATCCGGCCGCCGGAAACAGACGGGCCTTATGACGGCCCCGGCGATGGCAAGGAACGGATTCACCTCAACAACCGCCCGCCGGGAACGCCGGACAGCTTCGAGGCGCGGGAGATTATCGATGCGGGATTTCTGGAGCTTGTGCGCTACGGCGTGCGCCGCGCCGACGATCCGCTGATGGCGGATTCGCTCAAGGTGGTGGACGCGGTGCTCAAACGCGACCTGCCGCAGGGGCCGGGATGGCTGCGCTACAACTGGGACGGCTACGGCAACCGCGAGGATGGCGGGCCGTTTACCGGATGGGGCCAGGGACGCGTGTGGCCGCTGCTGACTGGCGAGCGCGCGCACTACGAGCTTGCGGCGGGCAAAG
>JASHPD010000270.1 GCA_030038315.1 Acidobacteriaceae bacterium | reverse complement strand
GGAGCAGCGCAGGATTTCTGTGCGCGCGGCGTCGAAGTCGAGAGCGCGACGATAGGGACGGTCGCTGGTGATAGCGTCAAGCGCATCCGCGACGGCAAAGATACGCGCCCCGATGGGGATGTCGGCGCCGCGCACGTGGTTGGGGTAGCCGGAGCCGTCGAAGCGCTCCTGGTGGCAATAGACGATCTCGGCCGACCCGCTGAGGAAGGGAATCTTGCGCAGGATGTGGTAGCCGCTGGTACAGTGCTCGCGCATGATCACCTCTTCGGCGGACGTCAACGGTCCGGGCTTGCGCAGAATCTGGTCGGGAATTGCCATCTTGCCGATGTCGTGCAGAAAGGCTCCGCGCGCAATGGTCTTGATCTCTTCTGGCCCGATGCCCATGGCGCGGGCCAGCGCGATGGTGTACGCCGTAACACGCTTGGAGTGGCCTTCCGTCTCGGCGTCCTTGAGGTCGAGCGCGTCGCCGAGGGCTTCGAGCGTCACGTCGTAGGAGTGTTCCAGATCCTGCATCGCCTGGCGCAGCATCTCCGTGCGGGCATGGACGATGCGCTCGAGATTCTCCTGGTAAGTGCGGCTTTCGTTCAGGCTGTGGCAATGTTCAATGGCGCGCTCGACGGAAGCGAGCAGGTGTTCGCGCTCGAAGGGTTTGAGCAGGTAATCATAAGCTCCGCGGCGCATCGCGTCGATGGCCACGGCAATGTCGTGGATGGCCGTGACCATGATGACCGGCATGTAAGGATGCTGGGCGCGGACCTGTTCGAGGAGCGCGAGGCCGCTGCCGTCCTGCATGACGATGTCGGTCAGAACGAGGTCAAAACGATCCTGCTGCAGAAGATCGGATGCCTCAAGACCGCTGGAGGCAAGGTGAACCTGATACCCATGGTGTTCGAGCGCGTCGCCGATCATCGCGCGCACGTTGGGCTCATCGTCCACGATGAGGATATGCACGGCGCCGCCGGAACGTACGGCGATCTGCGCATCCGCGCTCTGGATTGTCGGTGCTTCGGAGTCGCGCATGCACAATCCTCGAAAACTGAGAGCATTTCTGATTGCAGCCATCCAAAATAGATCGCTGCCGGCTTCCTCCGTGCCGCCTGTGGTGAGCTCCTGCGGGAGAGACACGCACAGTATATCGACACAGGGGTGAAAACATTTACCACCCGGCTCTGCCCAAAATGGGATGAGTTCAGTATATGGAAAGATACACCGAAATTGCTGCGCCGTGCATTTCCCGGCGGCCGATAGGAATGCGCCGGTATTCCACACGCCAACAGCGCGGAAAGTGCCGGATGTTCGCCGGAGCTGTCACTCTCCCTCCGGTTTTGTTTTGTTTTGTTCCGCTTTGCTCTGCTGCCGGCGGGCACGGCGCGCGGCGGCCCATCCTTCCTTGGTCACCTGGCGGGCGCGGCTGACGGCGAGCGCGTCGGCCGGAACATCATGCGTAATGCAGGAGCCCGCGCCGACCAGCGAGCCATCGCCCACGGAGACCGGCGCGATCAGCGTCGAGTCGCTGCCGATGAAGGCGTTTTTGCCGATGCGCGTGCGGTGTTTCAGCACACCGTCGTAGTTGACGGTGATGACGCCCGCGCCGATGTTGGTTCCGTCGCCCACTTCGGCATCGCCGAGATAAGCCAGATGGTTTGCTTTTGCGCCTTTACCCAGGACGGCCTTCTTGGTTTCGACGAAGTTGCCGATATGGGCGTTTTCGCCGATCCGGCTCTCCGGACGCAGATGCGCGAAAGGACCGATGCGCGCGCCGCCGGCAACGGAGCTTTCCGCCAGCACGCAGCTCTGCCGTACCAGCACGTCGTCGCCGAGGGTACAGTTTTCAATCACGGAATAAGAGCGGATGCGGCACTCGGTGCCGATGGTGGTTTTGCCGAGCAACTGTACGTAGGGCTCGATCACGGTGTCCGGCGCAATCTCTACCTCGGCGTCGATCACGCAGGTGTCGGGCCGGAAGATCGTCACGCCCGCGGCCATCAGCCGCGCGGCAGTTGCGGCGCGCAGCGCCTGGTCGAGTGAGACAAGCTCCGCGATCGTGTTTGCGCCGAGAATTTCCGCGGCATCGGCGGCTTCAATGGCCACGACGCGCTCGCCGGCCTTGCGCAGCAGCGCGGCCATGTCGGTGAGATAAAACTCGCCGTGCGCGTTGCCGGTGGTGAGCTCGCCAAGGTGCGCAAGCAGCGGCGCGGTGCGGAAGGCGTAGATGCCGGAGTTGATCTCGCGCAGCCCAAGCTGATCCGGCGCGAGCGACTTCTGCTCGACAATCGCGGCAACCTCCGGCGAGCCCGGCGCGGCGCGTAGAATGCGGCCGTAGCCGGTGGGATCTTCAGGCGCGGCAGTCAGAATCGTCATCGCCGCCTGTTGCGACTGGTGAAACTGCCATAATTGTTCGATCGTTTCCGGGCGAATCAGCGGCACATCGCCGGAAAGCACAAGAATGTTGCCGTAACCCGAGATCGCGCCAGCCGCGCATTGAATCGCGTGGCCCGTGCCGCGCTGCTCGGCCTGCTCCACAAGCCGCACGCCAGTATGCGCAACGGCTTCGCGCACGCGATCCGCCTGATGGCCCACGACAACGTAAATATGGCCGGGCGCAACGATGCGCGAAGCCGCGGCAATCACGTGGCTGAGCAGCGGCTTGCCGCCGATCTCATGCAGCACCTTGGGCCGCCGCGATTTGAGCCGGGTTCCTTTGCCCGCGGCCATGATGACGATGGCCAGCTTTGCGTCCTGCACGAACTTCCTCCTCGCTTACTGCTGCTGCGCGCCTGCGCCGGCCGGCGGCTGGGTTGGCAGGCCGGGGATGGTGATGTCGATCGGCTTGACCGGGCCGAGATTCAGACTGTCCAACCCGGGCTGAATCTGCTCCTTGTTGCCGACGACGAGAATCGCCAGCTTGTCCGAATGAATGTACTTCTTCGCCGCGGCCGTCAGGTCAGCCAGCGTGACTTTGCGAATGCCGGCCTCGTATGTTTCGAGGTAATTCTCCGGATAGCCGTAGAACTCCAGGCGCACGCTCTCCGCCAGCACCTTGTCGCGCGTGTCATAGCGGAAGAGGAACGAATTGAGAATGTCGTCCTTGGCGCGGTCGAGCTCGGCCTGCGTAAAGGGGCGTGCGGTCAGGCCGCTGATCTCGTTCAGTGCGGCCTTGGTTGCCTCAACAGTGCTAGCGCTCTTGGTGAGCACCTCCACGTCGAAGAGGCCCGGATGGTCGTAATCCGCGCCAATGCCGCCGCCGACAGCGTAAGCCAGGCCAAGCTCCGTGCGAACCTTCTGGAAGAGACGGCTGCCAAAGCCTCCGCCAAGAATGTCGTTCATCACCGCGAGCGTAGGCACGTCGGGATTGTGGCGCGTTGTGCCAAGGCCGACGATCTGGATATTGGACTGGTCCACATCCGGCTTGTCGATGAAGTAGACGGCCTGCTGCGGCTCGCTAAAGCTGTCCTGCCGCGCGGGCTGCGGCTGCACCAGAGGCAGCGGCTCAAATGCCTCGCGCAGCCGCGCCTCCATCTTTACAGGATCAAAGTCGCCGCTGACGGAGACGATGAGCTTGCCGCGCAGTGTGCGATCGTGCCACGCTTGGAGATCGGAGAGCTTGACCGCGGAAATCGTGGCAAGCTCCGGCTGACGCGCGTAAGGGCTCGTTGCGCCGTAGACGAGCTTTTCCGATTCGCGTCCGGCAATTTCCGATTCATCATCGTTGCGGCGCACGATGGCCGTCTCGTCCTGCTCTTTGGCCAGTTGCAGCTTCTGCTCGTTGAAGCGCGGGTGGAAGAGCAGATCGAGCGCGAGCGTGAGCACCTGGTCGGAATCGCCTTTGAGCGAATCCCACGAGAGCGAGGTGGAATCCTCGCCGCCGCTGGTTTCAATGTGCGCGGCGCGCTCTTCAAGCCAGGTGTCCATCGCGTCGCCGTTCAATTCCGTGGTGCCGCTGGTGCGCCAGGCCTGGCCGTAGAGATCGACAAGGCCGGTCTTCGCGGGGTCTTCATCGCGCGCACCGCCGGGAATCAGCACGGAACCGGAAACGAAAGGCAATTCATGGTCTTCCTGCAGAAAGATCACGATGCCGTTTTTGAGATCGATGCGCACCGGCTGGTGGGGATGGAAGGCGCGCAGCGGCGGAATGGGAATCTTTTCCCACGGCTTGGACTGCTGCGCAACAGCAGCAGTCGGCACGGCAAGCGCGGCAAGAAGTGCTGCGGCCAGAAGGTGCGTTGCAAGCGAGCGAATCTTCATTGCGCACCTCCGTTTTGCGCTGCGGGCTGCGCAGTCTTTCCCGGTGGCGGCGTTGGCGGAGGCGCGGTTTCAATCCACGCACTGGTGCGGTTGCTGGCTACAAAGGTTTCGTTAGCCACGCGGCGAATGTCGGCCTTGGTCACGGCGTCGATCTGGTCGAGCTGGCGGAAGAGCTCGCGCCAGTCACCGTAACGCGTCTGATACTCGGCCAGCGCAATGGCAAGATCCTGATTGCTGGCCAATCCGCGCAGCAGATCGGCGCGGGCGCGTGTCTTGAACATCTTCAGCTCCGCATCGGTCACGTCCGTGGTTTTGAGCTTGTCGATTTCCTTGTGGATGGCGTCGCGCATCTCCTCAGGCGTGTGGCCCGGCAACGGCACGGCGTACAAGGCGAAAAGGCTGGGATATTTGTCGCCGGGATAAGGACTGAAACCCTCCGCATCGGCGGCAATCTGCTGGTCTTCCACCAGGTCGCGGTAGAGGCGTGAGACACGTCCATTGGAAAGAATGTCGGAGATGGCGTCGTAAACGGCATCGTCCGGCGAGCGGTAGTTGGGTCGATGGTAGCCCTCGATGTAGAAGGGCTGTGTCTGCTCGCGGATGGCGACGGTTTTCTCCGCAAACTGCTTCGGCTCGACCGTGGTCATCTCTTCAGGTTTTGGTCCGCCGGGAACGCGGTCGAAGTATTTCTCCAGCATCGGCAGGTCTTTGTCGGGGTAAACGTCGCCCACAACGGCAACAACAATATCCGAACCGACGTAGTACTTTTTGTGAAAGGCCATCGCCTCGGTCGCGGTAATCTGGCTTACCTCGCTGGGCCAGCCGATGTTGCTGCGCCCATAAGGATGCGCCACGTAAGCCGTGGCGAGGAATTGCTCGAGCATCCGCTGGATGGGATTGGAGTCCACGCGCATCCGCCGCTCTTCGAGCACTACGTCGCGCTCCTTGTAGAACTCGCGCGGAACAACGTCATACAAACGGCTGCTTTCGAGCCACGCCCACAGCTCAAGCCGGTTCGACGGCATCGACCAGAAGAACATCGTGTCGTCGAGGCCGGTTTCAGCGTTCAGGCCGGTTGCGCCGTTGCGCTCCGCCACTTCGGTGAACTGGTTGGGGATGACGTATTTGTGCGCTTCGGCCTGCGCGGCCTGGAATTTCGCGTAAAGCTCTTTCAGCTTTGCCGGATCGCTCCCGCGCGGATTCAGCTTCTCCGCCTCGTAGGCGTTATTGGCTTCTTCGACTTTTTCGAGCGCAATTTTTTCTGCGGCGTAGTCTTTGGTACCGATCTGCGTAGTGCCTTTGAAAGCCAGATGCTCGAACATGTGCGCCAGGCCGCTTTCGCCCCAGGGATCATTCACGTCGCCT
This sequence comes from Acidobacteriaceae bacterium, assembly GCA_030038315.1. Taxonomy (GTDB): domain Bacteria; phylum Acidobacteriota; class Terriglobia; order Terriglobales; family Acidobacteriaceae; genus Telmatobacter. The sequence continues at coordinate 402 of JASHPD010000270.1, read as the reverse complement.
GCGTCCACAAAGGTCACATAGCTGAAGACCGGCGCGTCGTGGCGCTCACAGAGAATAAGCGTGAGCCCGTTGGGCAGCACCTTGACGGTGATGCGCTTCTCAAAGCTGGCAAGATCCTGCGCCCGAGCGGCAACGCAGACGAGCAGCAGCACGGCAAAGGCAACGGCTCTTCTGGCGAGCGCAGAAAACGATCGATCCGGCATGGTTTCTCCCATGAATAGTTGTCTACTCACTGGTTGGTTTGGCCTGTTTTCAGGAGGCCAGGACGAAGTTGGGGAAGTCCTCGAACACCCAGTCGTTCTTGAGGGTGTGGTAGATGACTCCCAGGAATTTGCGTGCCAGCGCGATGTTGGCCTTGCCACCGCCGCGCCGGCGCTGGATACGCTGATAGAAGTTTTGTAA
>JASHPD010000269.1 GCA_030038315.1 Acidobacteriaceae bacterium | reverse complement strand
GGCGGCTGCGGGAATTGGCTTCGGCGATCCACCCCACGGACGAGGACCAGTCCGTGAGGACCCCGGCGATGCGGTTGTGACTACGCCGTTCAGCTTCTTCGCCTCGGTGAGCGCGATTCTGCGCGCGGGTGCGCGGGCCGTGCTGGCCGATATTGAGCCGGAGAGCTTCAACCTCGATCCGGGCGCGGTTCGCGCGGCGCTCGAAGGCTCGCGCGGTGAGGGTGTGAAGGCGATTCTGCCGGTGCATCTTTACGGGCAGTGCGCCGACTGGGATGCGTTCTCGACGCTCGGGCGCGAATTTGGGTTGAAGCTCATTGAGGACGCGGCGCAGGCGTGGGGCGCGGAGTGGAAAGGCGTAAAGGCCGGCGGGCTGGGCGATGCAGCGGCTTTCAGCTTTTATCCCACGAAGAACCTGAGCGCGGCGGGCGACGCCGGCATGGTGGCGACCAACAGCGACGAGATTGCCGAACGCGCGCGGATGCTGCGGCAGCATGGAATGCGGCGGCGGTACTACCACGACGAAATTGGCTGGAATGCGCGCATGGACGGCTTTCAGGGCGCGGTTCTTGCGGTGAAGCTGAAGTATATTGACGGGTGGAATGAGGCTCGGCGAGTGGCGGCGGCGCGGTATGATGCGCTGTTTCGCGCGGCGGGATTGGCCGAGGCTGGGCCTTATCCGCGGCAGGGTGTGGTGCTGCCTTTCGAGGCCAAAGGCGCAAAGCACGTTTGGCATCAGTATGTGATTCGCGCGGCGAAACGGGATGCGCTCAGGGAGTTTTTGACGGCGCGGGGGATTGGGTCGGAGATTTATTATCCGGTGCCGCTGCATTTGCAGGAGGCATTGCAATCGCTTGGCTATCAGGAAGGCGATTTTCCGGAGGCCGAGCGCGCCGCGCGTGAAGTGCTGGCACTGCCGATTTTTCCGGAGATTCGTGAGGAAGAACAGCGGGCCGTGGTGGGGGCGGTTGCGGAGTTTTTGAGCTAAGTACGGTCCTGTGCTCCGTGATAAATATGCAGAATTTCTATGGCATCGGCCTTAATACGGTAGACAGCGATATAGGGCAGGTCCGGGATCACGAATTCGCGGGTATCTTCTTCGCGTCCGGAACGGCCGCGGTAGGGCATGGTCTTCAGCGAAACGATCGCATGGTAGATTGCTTGAATTGTGGACTGCAGAAACGACGGGAAATTGCGGCGCAGGTAATCCGCGATAGCTTCCAGATCATCGGCGGCGGCAGGAGTCCAGCGCAGCCGCATCAGACGCTCAGCATCCGGGCTACACGGGCATCCATCTCCGCCTCATCGATCAACTGGCCTTGATCGGCCTGCTCGATGCCCTTCCGGATGGCGGCGCGAAATTGAGCATCGTCTTCGAGCCGGCGAAGAGCTGCATCGTGCACGAGCTGCGTCGGCGCAATGCCTTCGGCGCTCGCCAACTGCGCCAACCGGTCTTCCTGCTCGGGTGTGAAATGGACTTCCATACAGAAAAGTGTTGCAGCGGCGCAGGACTGTGTCAAGGATTACAAGGTAGTGTCCTATCAGTGCGTTGCTGGTCACAGGACAACCAGTGCTCACTTCAAAGGAATCCAAATCATTAAAAGGGGAAAGTGATACTATTTCCGCGAATGGAAAAATCTCACGCTTTCGTTGGAAATCGAGCTGAGTCCTACTGGATGAGGATGAAAGACGGATTCCTCGGATTGGTAGGCGGGACCATGAACGCACTTCATAGCCCCGCCATGTTACGTCCATTCGAATACGTTGATCCAGTCACAGATGAAACCATCTACCTATACACAGACCGCCGTCTATCAGTTCTTTGCATAGGTGAGCGTAGATTCTACTTTGACCGGCTCACGGGAAAATTCGATGGAGTGTCAGCGAGTACCGATCGTGTTTCCGGGCGGATTGAACTCTGAAATCAGAGTTCTTTCACGCGCCGAACGGAGGATCAAGTTTTGATGCACTTCACCGAAAAAATGAGTGATCCCCCTAGCCGGAGGATTGTTGAAATGCTCGCGCAACCTGCGTCGCAGATTGTCGCTCATGCCAACGTACAGGCAAATGTAGTTGTAGCCGTTCCACTGGAAGAGTCCGTAGACCCCGGCTACTTCATTCACCGTGTTAAGCGTGGCGTCATCGAATCGGAATGCTCTGCCGGAGAATGGCATTGGCAAACTCCTTCTGTTAAGCGGTTGATGTTACTGCCCTTTGGCTCCGAGAACAGGCAGCTCATCGCCTCTAGGCCTGACCTATGCCCCATTGAGCACAGAGATTCCCTCTGACTGCTAGGGAAACTTTCCGCTTGACGAAGGGAGTTGGGCGTAATACCCTGAGAGTGGTTGAAAGCCCTTTCATCAAGCAATATTGGGTTTTTGAAGAGCCGCCTGCCAGGGCGGCTTTTTACTGCTTAAAAAGCCTCCAATTACCACATTACTCATTCTGACGGCAGATAGACGCAAATGCAAGTGGAATCCAATATGTTGCCTATCTTGATTACTGGATACCATAGGTAGTGTTAACTGTCGTACAAACTACAGCCCGAGAATGAGCTGGTGCAATGACCATTCTTCGGAAACAATCCCTGCTTCCATCGCTGGAGTGACGCGCAGAGTCTTGTGAACGCGAACAAAGTTGTAATACGCAAACCACAGACTGTACGCAGCCGCCAGATTATCCCATTTCTTACTAAACGCATTGGTCAGCCGCGTCATGCGCCGCATCCCCATACGGATGCTGAGATTCTGGCGTTCGATGTGGCTGGTACAGATGCGGTCACGGTCAGGATTTCCAAAAACGATGGTTGGGACAGAATCCACAACCTCAGCCGGGGAATAGCGCTGCTCGCCTTCGCGTGATGCTCCGTAAACCTTGACCAGTTGGGCAAAGTGGACGCGCCCAGGCAGGAACATTTTCACGGCAGTCTTGTAAGGCTGGAATCCGTCGCTGGTGAGCTGATAGCGCTGTGCGGATGTGGCATTGCTCAGCTTGGCGATGAAATGGTCAGTGGAGCGAGAATCGCGCTTGCCAAGGTAGTGCGCCAGAATCAGCTTGGAATTGCGCTCCATCGCTACGAAGCAGTAGGCATCGCCGATCTCGGCTACATCCTTTTCATGCGCCCACTTGTGGCCTTCTTTCTTTCCGACGAATCCCCAAATCTCGTCTACTTCCACGTCCTGCACGTCGAGGCCGCGGATTCGCTCGTCCATGAGTTTCTGGCAGCGTTCACCGGCCAGCACTAGCAGCCGGAGGATGGTATCGCGGTGAACGCCGGTAACGCGCTCAACACTGCGAACGCTCATGCCTTCTAGCAGAAGCCGCAGAATGTTCTCAGCTCTATCGAGCGGGAGCCGCATATCGTCTAGAGGCTGGGCGTGTTCCTCGGTGAATGTCGTATGACATTGATTGCAACGATAGCGCTGGAGGCCGTTTCTGTGCTTCCCAAAGCGCTTGCATTGAATCCGGCACGAATGGCAGGTCATGGGACTTTTCCTCTTGAGTCCCACAGCGTTTGGCCGGATAATGAATTTGCGGGTTCATCGCGGCTACGGCTGTGGTGGATTCTAACCCCGGTTCACCGTTGGCGCGGTGGCCGGGGTTTCTGCTTTCTGGAACTATAATGCCATTTAGTATCGAACGCGTCAATACAAAAATGATACAAAAATGTATTTAGGCTCTTGACAGGTTCCGTATTATCCGATACAGTCTTGATTAGGAGCCTGTATGGCAGACCAAATCGCACCTCAGCAGCCGAAGAACGCGGCTCATCGAAGCCCCAATTATCCGGCGTTCAGTTTGGGCGATGCTCTTGAGAAAGTCCGCATCGTCTATGACAAAGACAAAAAGACGGCCACAACGCCGAGCGTCATTGCTGGCCACTTGGGTTATAAGCACACAAACGGACCTGGCGGACGCGCTCTATCGTGCCTGCGTCAATATGGGCTTTTAGAAGATGCGGGTGGGCTTCTCAAGGTGTCGGATGCGGCATTTAATCTGCTGCATCTCCCTGTCGAGGATGCAGACCGAGCGACGTTACTGAAGCAAGCCGCATTAAAGCCGAATCTCTATCGGCAGTTAAAGGACGAATACCCTGATGGTATTCCGTCCGATGCTACGCTCAAATCGAATCTGCTGAAAAAGGGATTCAACCCCGATTCCGTTGATACAGCGATTGAGGCTTTTCGCGCCACAATGCAGGTTGCCAAGGTCTATGATGTATCAGATAATGCCACTGAGGAGGAATCCAAAGTGGAAGTCCAGACCACGATAACGCCTATTGTCGCGCCTAGCACGCCCATCATTCCGCAGGTTGACCCCGCGACCGGCAAGTCTTACGCTCTCGATTTCGAGGGTAATGGAAGGGCCGTGTTGACGCTTACCGGCGAGTACACAAATGCCGATCTTGATGATCTTGAGAGCTATATAGAGACAAGCCTTAAAATCCTGCGCCGTTCTCTGGCGAAGAAAGAGCAAGTGCAGTGATGGGCTGGCGGCCCTACCTCTCAAGGCCGCCACCAGCACAGCAACGCAGAGTTAGGACACTACCGGATTACAAAGTCACCTGTCCGCCGCCATTTAGAATCAAGCCAGCATGAAGTGTCCATACTGCGGATTTGCCCAGGATCGCGTGGTGGATTCGCGCGAAAGCAAAGAGGCGGACTCGATTCGCCGGCGGCGCGAGTGTGAGCGCTGCAACCGGCGCTTCACGACTTATGAGCGCATCGATGAGATTCCTTACATGGTGGTGAAGAAGGACGGACGGCGCGAGCGCTTCGACCGGCACAAGGTACTGAGCGGGCTGCTGCGCGCGTGCGAGAAACGGCCTGTGGCGGCGAGCAAGCTGGAAGCGATTGTGGATGCTACCGAGGGCTTTCTGATCGACTCGCCGGAGCGCGAGCGGACGACGCGCGAGATCGGCGAGCTGATTATGAGCCACCTCAAGGGGATCGATACGGTGGCTTACATTCGCTTTGCGTCGGTGTATCGGGACTTCAAGGATGTGCGCGAGTTCAAGGAAGAGCTCGAAGGGTTGCTTGAAGGACACAAGGCAAAGAAGAAGTAGAAAATCAGCTTTTAGCTGTTAGCTCTTAGCTTTCAGCTCTCTGCGGAAAACGCAGCGATGCTTAAAAGCGAGAAGAGTCAAGCTAAGAGCTAAAAGCCAGGAGCTAAGGGCTGTTTTTATGGCGCATAAGGTTACGTTGATTCCCGGCGATGGGATTGGGCCTGAGGTTACGCAGGCGGTGGTGCGGATTCTGGAAGCAACCGGCGTGAAGTGGGAGTGGGAACGCTATGCCGCCGGGGCTGAGGCTTTTGAGATTTTCGGCGAGTATATTCCGGGCGAGCTTTATGAATCGATTGAACGGAATAAGGTGGCGCTCAAAGGGCCGGTGACGACGCCGGTGGGCGGCGGCTTTAAGAGCATCAACGTGACGCTGCGCAAGAAGTTCGATCTGTATGCGAATTTTCGGCCGATCAAGAATCTGCCCGGCCTCGAAACGCGTTATCCCGGCGTGGACCTCATTATTGTTCGTGAAAATACCGAGGGCGAGTATGTGGGGCTGGAACATGAAGTCGTTCCGGGCGTGGTGGAGAGCCTGAAGGTGATTACCGAGAAGGGATCGACGCGCATTGCGCAGTTCGCTTTTGACTACGCGCGCAAGCATGGGCGCAAGAAGATTCACTCGATTCACAAGGCGAACATCATGAAGCTCTCCGACGGGCTGTTTTTGAAGTGTGCGCGGAAGGTGGCTGAGGGATTTCCGGATGTGCAGTATGCGGAGCACATTATCGACAACACCTGTATGCAACTGGTGATGAATCCTTACCAGTACGACACGCTGCTGCTGGAAAATCTTTACGGCGACATTGTGAGCGATCTTTGCGCGGCGTTTGTCGGCGGGCTTGGGCTTGTGCCGGGCGCGAATATCGGCGTGGATTGCGCGATCTTCGAGGCCGTGCACGGCTCCGCGCCGGATATCGCGGGCAAGGACATTGCCAACCCAACGGCGCTGTTGCAGTCGGCCGTTCTGATGCTGCATCACCTGGATGAAACCGCCGCGGCGGAAAAGGTGCAGAAGGCGCTTGAAACCGTCTACGCGGAGCGCAAGACGCTGACGCGCGATGTGGGCGGACACGCGGGAACTTCGCAGTTTGCAGACGCTGTGCTGGCGGCGATGTAAAACAGGGTACAGGGTGCGGGGGACAGGGTACAGTGAAGCACTTTCTGCTGTTCTATGAGCTTGAGACGGATTACATGGAGCGGCGCGGCGAGTTCCGCGACGCGCATCTCGGCATGGCATGGCAGGCGAGCGCGGACGGCGATCTGGTGATGGCCGGGGCGCTTGCCGATCCTGCGGATCAGGCGGTACTGCTCTTCCAGGGCGAGTCGAGCGCTGCGGTGGAGCGGTTTGCCGAGAACGATCCCTATGTGCGGAATGGGCTGGTGAAGCAGTGGTATGTGCGCGAGTGGGCAACGGTTGCCGGTGAAGGCGCTGCAAGGCCCGTTCGGCCCGCTTAGGCGCTCGACGAAACATCCGACGAGATAGCAGTGTCTCAATTTCAATTCTGAGCCCTTCAGGGGCTAAAGCCGGAGATTTTTGCGGCTTCGATTGCCGGGGATAAATCCCCGGCCTATCAGTCGTGCCCTGTTACAAAACAAATTCAGGCTAAGACACTACGACGAGACAGCAGGATCGACACTTCAATCCAGTTCTTTCCCGTTTCAGTTCCTGATTTGCGCATTCCGCTCCGCGATCCCTGCTCTTCTACTCGCCTTCCTGTACACTGAAGTGTTCAACCGTCATGCAAACCAAACATCCAATCGGCATTCTTGGCGCGACCGGCATGGTCGGGCAGCGGTTTATTCAGTTGCTCGAAAACCATCCGTGGTTCGAGGTGGCGTGGCTTGCGGCCAGCGACCGCTCGAGCGGCAAGCTCTACGGCGAAGCGGCCAAGTGGCGGCTCGATACGCCGCTGCCGGAGAGGATTGCGAAGATGCGCGTCTCGCCTGCCGAGCCCGAGGGCGCGCCGAAAATTATTTTTGCGGCGCTGGACGCCGAGATTGCGCGCGAGATGGAGCCGAGGTTCGCGGCGGCGGGCTGCGCGGTGGTTTCGAACTCGAGCGCGTTTCGCATGGCGCCGAATGTGCCGCTGGTGATTCCCGAGGTGAACGCCGAGCACCTGCATCTGATCGAAGAGCAGCCCTGGCGCAAGGAGTCGGGCGGCTACATGGTGACGAATCCGAACTGCTCGGCGATTGGGCTGGTGCTGGCGCTCAAGCCGCTCGAAGAGCGCTTCGGCATCGAGCAGATTTTTGTGACGACGATGCAGGCGGTGAGCGGCGCGGGCTATCCGGGCGTGCCTTCGATGGACATCCTGGGCAACGTGGTGCCGTACATCAAGAGCGAAGAAGAGAAGATGGAGGCCGAGACGCTGAAGCTGCTCGGCAAGCTGAGCGGCGCGGCGGTTGCTCCGCTCGAAGCGCGGATGAGCGCGCATTGCAATCGCGTGGCTGTTGAAGACGGGCACACGGAGAGCGTGTCAATCAAACTGCGCAAGCCGGCGACGCACGAGGAGGTTCTGGCGGCGTGGGCGGAGTTCAAGCCGCTCGCCGGGCAGAATCTGCCGATGGCTCCTGAGCAGCCTGTCGAGTGGGCTCCGCAGGAGGATCGTCCGCAGCCGCGGCTGGACCGCAATCGCGGAGGCGGCATGGCGGTGACGGTTGGACGGCTGCGGCCGTGCGGCCTGCTCGACTGGAAGTTCACGGTGCTCTCGCACAATACGGTTCGCGGCGCAGCGGGCGCGGCGATTCTGAATGCGGAGCTGCTGGCCAGCCTGGGCAAGCTGGAGCCGGTTGCGGAAACTGTGGCGAAGGCATAACGGCTGATTGCCGTCCCACCCTTTCGCAAAAAGCGCGAAAGGATGGGGCACCCATGAAAGTGGGTATCCGTGAAGGTGAAATACCCATTCTTGAGATTGCTGGAGATGAGAAAGCACGCATGAGTCTGGTGGTGATGAAGTTTGGCGGCACGTCGGTGGAAGACCCGGCGGCCATCGGGCGCACCGCCGCCATTGTGGCGGGCCGGGTGTCGGCGGGGAAAAACCCCGTTGTGATTGTCAGCGCGATGGCGAAGGTTACCGACCAGTTGCTGCGCGCGGCGGCTTCGGCGGCGACGGGCGACAAGACCGGCGCGCTCTCGATCAGCTCGCGGCTGCGCTCGCGGCATAAGGACACGGCTTGCGCGCTGGTGAAGGACGCGAAGGCCGCATCGGAACTACTGACATGGATGGACCAGAAATTCGACGCGCTCGATGAGGTTCTGCGCGGGCTGGCGGCGATTCTGGAGCTGACGCCGCGCATCTCGGACCTGATTGTCTCGAACGGCGAGCGGCTTTCCTGCCGCATGATCGCAGCGGCCTTCCGCGAGCGCGGCATCGATGCCGAGGCAGTGGACGCGCGGCAGGTCGTCCTCACCGATTCGCAGTACCAGAAGGCTGCGCCGATGGACGCGGCGATTGAAAAGCGCGCTGAAGAAAAGCTGCGGCCGCTGGTGAAAGCAGGCAAGGTGCCGGTGATGGGCGGCTTCATCGGATCGAATGAAGACGGCATTACGACGACGCTGGGACGGGGCGGGTCGGACTTTACCGGCGCGCTGATCGGCGGCGCATTGAATGCCGACGCTATCGAAATCTGGACCGACGTGGACGGCATTATGACGGCCGATCCGAGGGTCTGCCCGGATGCGCTGCGCGTGAAGGTGATCAGCTTTGAAGAAGCCGCGGAGCTGGCCTACTTCGGCGCAAAGGTTCTGCATCCGGCGACGATTCTGCCGGCGGTGAAGAAGAACATTCCCGTGCTGGTGCTCAACAGCAGGAACCCGGCGAACGAAGGCACGCGCATCATCTCGCTGGCGCCGCATTGCAGGAGCCCGTTCAAGTCGATCGCGGTGAAGAAAAAGCTGAGCATTATCGACGTGGTGGCCAGCCGCATGTTGATGACGCATGGGTATCTGAAAGAGATTTTTACCGTTTTCGACAAGCACCAGTGCGCGGTGGACATGGTTTCGACGAGCGAGGTTTCGGTGTCGCTCACCGTGGACTCGAATGACAAGCTGCCCGCCGTGGCCGCCGACCTGAGCAGGCTGGCCGATGTGAAGTACGAAGGCAAGAAGGCGCTCATCTGCCTTGTCGGCGAGGACATCCGCGGGCAGAACGGCATGGCGGCGCAGGTCTTCAACGCCGTGCGGCATATCAACGTGCGCATGATCTCGCAGGGCGCAAGCGAGATCAACATGAGCTTTATGATCGATGAAGAGGATGCGGATGAGGCGGTGCGCTCGCTGCATGGGGCGTTCTTCCAAGACCCTGATCCGGCGATCTTCGACGTGGAAGCGCGGAAAGCGGCTGTTAGCTCTTAGCTTTTAGCTATCCGCTTGTTTGTGCAGACCGCAACTTCTGCATCCATAAAAGCTACCGGCCTTGGCTTTCGCAACCGCGAGCTAAGAGCTAAAAGCTAATAGCTTAGGAGCCGTTCTTATGCTGTTTCTCGTGCTGGGCAAGGGCAAGACGGGCAGTCTGGTTGCGGAGGTTGCGCGCGAACGCGGCCACGGGGTGAGGGTGCTCGATTTCGCGGAGAACCGCGGCGCGGCGTCGATCACCGCGCCGACGCTGGCCGGCGTGGACGCGGTGATCGACTTTACCAATGCCGAGTCCGCCGTGCAGAATATGCGCGCGGTGCTGGCGCTGGGCGGAAAGATCGTCGTCGGCACCACGGGATGGTACGCGTACCTGGACGAGATGCGCGCCAAGACCGCGCGCGGCGGGGCGCTGCTCTACGGAACAAATTTTTCGATCGGCGTGCAGAAGCTCTTCCGGCTGACGGAAGAACTGGCCAAGCTCGAAGGCTACCAGTTTTCGATCGCGGAGACGCATCACACGACAAAGCTCGACTCGCCTTCCGGCACGGCGATGACGCTGAAGGAGATCCTGGAGGCCGCGCATCCCGGAGTGGAGATTCCGGTCACTGCGCATCGCGTGGGCGATGCCAGCGGCGAGCATGTCGTCACTGCGAAAAATGATGTGGACTTGATCGAGCTGCGGCATGACGCGGCAAGCAGGCGCGGGTTCGCGCTGGGCGCCGTGCGCGCGGCGGAGTGGCTGGCGCACCAGAAGAAATCCGGCGCATGGGACTTCCGCGAAATCTTTGAACAGTTGTAGCCTACTGTTACAGCGAGCATCCGATAACCGCCTTGACAAAGCCTGTGGTTCGCCGGAGGATTGGCACAGGAGCCCCCGCGATGAATGTGTCCCTGACGCCGGAACTTGAGAAGTTCATTGCCGATCAAGTGGAATCGGGCCAATACCCCACCACCGGTGAGGTGGTACGCGATGCTTTGCGCCTTCTGGAAGAACAAGGCCGCAGCCGCGAAGAACGGCTCGCGGAGTTTAATCGTGAGTTGGATCGAAGGATCGCAGCCGCTGATCGGGGAGAAACAGTTCCCGCGGAAGAGGTATGGGAGCGTTTACGAAAGAGATCTGAGAAATTCAGAAAGCTGCGTGCATGAGCCGATGCCGGTTTACTTCGGAAGCGGAAAACGACCTCAACGAAATCTGGTATTACATCGCCCGCAATAATATAGCTGCAGCCGATCGCTGGGTTGCCAAGCTCTGCGCAGCTACCGAGGCACTCGCACGGAACACGAATATGGGCCATATACGTAGCGACCTCACGGACCGTACTATCCGCTTCTGGCCGGTAGGCGCTTATCTGATTTTGTATCGTGATCTGCCAAATCAAATCGAGATTGTCGCCGTAACGCGAGGCGGACGCGATATTCCCTCACTCCTGCGTGAACGTTCCTGACATAGGATTTTCCGTATTCTGCGCGGACTGGCAGAACCGGGCGCGCAATACAGCAAGTATTACGGGCTGCGCATCATGTCGTTGCTCGAATAGGAATATCGCATGGGGAAGAAATCGTAATGCAAGCCGGTATAAACTGAGCTGTCATGGAAACGACGGGATGCGGTACGGCAATCGTTACGCCCTTCCGGGTGGACGGCTCGGTTGACGAGGAGGCGCTGCGGTCGCTGGCGCACTGGCAGGTGGAGTCGGGCATTGACTTTCTTGTTGCCTGCGGATCGACGGGCGAGGCGTCTACGCTCGACGAGGATGAATGGCTGCATGTGGTTCGCGTGGTGATCGATACGGTGGGCGGGCGCGTTCCGGTGTGGGCGGGCTGCTCGCACAACTCGACGCGGGCGCTGGTGAAAAAAGCCGCGCGGCTGCGGCAGATCGAGGGCCTGAGCGCGGTGCTCTCGTCGAATCCGTGGTACAACAAGCCATCGCAGGAAGGCCAGTACCAGCATTTTCTGGCGCTGGCGCGGGCCGTGGACCCGCTCCCGGTTTGCCTCTACAACGTGCCGGGACGGACGGCGGCAAATCTCGAGCCGCAGACCGTGGCGCGGCTGGCCGGCGACGCCAAAAACATTGAGGCGATCAAGGAAGCCAGCGGCGAGGTCTCGCAGATCAAGCAGCTTGCGCACCGGCTGCCGCGCGGCTTCAGGATTTTCGCCGGCGACGACGGACTGGCGCTGGCCGCCATTGCCGCCGGAGCGCACGGGCTGGTCAGCGTGGCCTCGAATGAAGCGCCCGACGAAGTGGGCCGCATGGTTCGCTCAGCGCTTTTGAACGACTGGACGCAGGCGCGCGAGATCGAGCGGCGCTACACGCGACTCTTCGAGGCGAATTTCTGGGACGCAAATCCCGCGCCGGTAAAGACGGTGCTGAACCTGATGGGCAAGATCAATGACACCGTGCGCCTGCCGCTGGTGCCGCCCGATCCGCAGACGCGCGCAAGGCTGGAGCGCGTGGCGGGCGAGCTGGGACTGCTGAAGTTCGTTCCCTCGTATGGGAATGACGTGTTTTAAGGCAGCAATGAAACTGTTGTTTATCTGCAGCGCCAATGCGCTGCGCAGCCCGACGGCCGAAGCGGTCTTCTCCCGTTACGAGGGGATGGAAGCCGCATCGGCCGGCATCAACGCAGACGCGGAAACGCCGGTCTCCGCAGACCTCGTCGAATGGGCGGATGTGGTGATTGCGATGGAGCAGCACCACGCGAAGTACCTGCGGGAGCGGTTCGGCTATCTGCTCAGGCGCAAGCGCGTGGCTGTGCTTGGGGTTCCGGATCGATACTCCTACATGGACCCGGAGCTGGTGCGGATTCTCAAAGAGAAAATCGATCCGCAGTTGGCGCGCTGGCGCAACGAAATTGCCGATGAAGGACGCCTTTAGCCAGCCAGCGCGGCTTTGACGGCTTCACTGACCTGACGGCCTTCGGCGCGGAGGCCGGATGCCTGGATTTTTGCCTGCACGGCCTTGATGACCGGGCCCATCTCCTTCGGCGTGGGCTTTGCGCCGGTTGAGGCGGCGTGGGCTTCGAGGACTTCGGCGACGAGGACTTTGATGCCGGTTTCGTCCAGGGCCTTCGGCAGAAACTCCTCGATTACGGTGATTTCGGCGGCTTCCTTTGCGGCCAGCTCGGGGCGGTTGCCCTTGGTGAATTGCTCGATGGAATCGCGGCGCTGCTTAATCATCGTGGCCAGCACCTGCTCGCTCTCTTGCGCCGTCAGCGCCGAACGCTTTTCAATGACCTTGTTCTTGAGAGAGTTCTTGATCAGCCGCAACGTGCCCAGCCGCTCAGCCTCCTTGGCCTTCATGGCGACGATGATCTGCTGATCGATGTTCTTTTCCAATGCTCCGGCTTCGCTCATACGTTCGTTCCAATTCGATTTGAAATTCAGGCTGCAAAGATTACAGGCTCGATAAACGATTGTAACGATTCTGCGATAGGGCCGTACTATTTCCACTATTTTTTCTCAAGCCCGTAAATTTGGGCTCGCGTCCAGTAACTTCCATCCTGCCAGTTGATGTGGTTTCCGTCCGCAGTGACGAACCCTTCGATCGGGATGCCGGAGAAATCCAGAGTCACATGGCCTTTTTCATCCACGCGGCCCGAGGCTTCGCAATCTTTTGTATCACCGAGTTGAAGCTGGTCACCGTGCTGCCGAATGGAACAGCTTCCAACTTGTGCAATCCATTTTCCATTCAGGTTGATTGCCTGTTGCTGGACAGTGGACGAGCACCGAACCCAGTACGTTCCATTCGACCAATCAATCTGGCTGCGGTCCGGCGTAAGCGCTCCGCTCACGGAATCCCACGCTGGCGCAACCAACAGGAACGGGCTTCGCTGCTCTCCGGTTGATGTTGAACCTTGTCCATTGTTCAATGCCAAAAAATCGCCGCTGTCGGCAATTGTTCCATGCAAGTCTGTGCGCCCTTCCGCACACCAGTTGCCAAGGAAATACGATTGCGCAAGGCCGGGCGGGAACTCCGCCGCCAAAAGTGCTTCCATTCTGCGCTTCAGGTCTACGTTGTATGCCGGCGCGCCATCTTTCGCGCCATCTTTTTTGCCAGACAACGGATACGCAGCATCGGGTGGCGTGCCACCCCACTGCCAGAAGCGCACCCAGGGAGCCTGCGCAATGAACCGGATGAGATTCGCATTGGGAAAACGCTGAACATATGGCACGGCCCAGCCGATCTGAAGCCCCGAATACGGCAGCGTGATCACCTGCGTCTCGCCTGTTCTTTTCGCGATCAGAGAAGGATCTTTCATGGCTGCGAGATTGAAGCTCACCAGCCGATGAATGGCGCCGTCCCGCTCCGCGTATAGATCAATTCCATTCGCTTCGCCTAGCTCTGCAAGCATGACCAGCGGCCCGAGCGCGTAAAGCTGATAATGCAGCGCCATGCGGCCTCGGCCCATCTCGGCAATCAGCGATCCATCGGGCTGGATGGCGTGCACGCCCATCTCATACGTCGCGAGGCCCCACAAAAAAGCATCTGCGTCGCCGTTTGCAATTCCCTCGGCGGCAACGGAGAGCCCCGCCCAATACATGTGGTTGTTCCAGGCGTCGCTGCCCGGGTATTTTCTGCCGCTGTCAAAATACTCGCGCACACGGCCGGCGAGCAGCCCGAACCACTTCTGAATCTGCGCGTCCTGTTCGGGAGT
>JASHPD010000268.1 GCA_030038315.1 Acidobacteriaceae bacterium | reverse complement strand
AGTTCGCGGAAAAATCTCCTGCGCTAGCGCCGTACCGCGAGCAGGGCGCGCTCGCCGGCTCCGACGAGCCGATCCAGGTGCACCTCATCGGCCACTTGCAGTCGAACAAATCCACGCGCGCCGCCGAGCTCTTCGACGCCATCGACTCGCTCGATTCCGTGCGCCTCGCCGAGCGCCTCAACGACGCCGCAGCCAGGCTCCATAAGCGCCTGCCTGTGCTGATTGAGGTCAAGCTCAGCCCCGAAGAAACCAAAGCCGGCCTCGATCCCGAATCCGCCGAAGCCGCCGCGCTTCTCGAACGCCTCCCCGGCCTGCACCATCTCCACATGCGCGGCCTCATGACCATCGCACCCTTCAGCGTTCCCGAAGCCGAAACCCGCGCCTGCTTCCGCGCCCTGCGCCAGTGGCGCGACAAGTGGGCCAAAGCCCACCCACATCTTCACTTCAACACGCTCTCAATGGGCATGAGCGGTGATTTCGCATTGGCCATTGAGGAGGGCTCCACGCGCATCCGCATCGGCACAGCGCTCTTCGGCAAGCGCGCGCCGTACACCGGGCCAGCCGACAACGATCCCGATACAGAACCGGATACGAAGCCGGACCAAGAGTAAGAAAAATGCTGCGCGAGACGAAAGATGGCGTGGCGCTAGCCGTGCGCGCTCAACCCGGCGCAAAGAAAACTGCAATCGCAGGAATTTACGGCGCAGGCGATTCCGCACAATTAAAGGTTGCCGTGCAGGCTCCGCCCATCGAAGGCCGCGCCAACGAAGCGCTCATCAAATTCCTCGCCGCGACCTTCAACCTGCCGAAATCAAGCGTAGAGCTAATCTCCGGCGATCTAAGCCGAGCAAAAGTCTTCCTCCTGTGCGGCGCAAAGCTCGACTCGATCCGCACAGTTCTCAACGCAGCACTGTCATCCTGAGCAAGCCCACAAAACGCGTTGTCATCCTGAGCGAGGAGCGAAGCGACGAGTCGAAGGATCTGCAGTTGTTCTTGTTTTTGCTTTTGTGGTGCCGATGGAAGAACGCCGGGTACCGGGTGCCCCATCCTTGCGGCGTCTTTGTTTTTGTCGCAAGGGTGGGATAGCAATCACTGCGCACCGAACGCAGCGGCAAGAACCTCTTCCGGCTCCGGCCGCACACGAAAGTCGGAATGCGCCTCCGCAAAGAGCACACGCCCGTCGCGCCCGATGACATAAGTCGCAGGCAGGGGAAGT
Source organism: Acidobacteriaceae bacterium (assembly GCA_030038315.1). Lineage (GTDB taxonomy): Bacteria > Acidobacteriota > Terriglobia > Terriglobales > Acidobacteriaceae > Telmatobacter. The sequence continues at coordinate 11,736 of JASHPD010000268.1, read as the reverse complement.
GTCCAGCTATCGTCCCCATTGATAAACGGCAGATTCACCAGGATCGAGCGGTAATAGCTTTGCATCTCGGGCGTTACCGAATAAGCCAGCCCGAACTGCGCCGCAACCTTGTTGCCTGCGTCGTGAAGCAGCGGAAACGGAAGCCCATGCTGCCCGGCCATGAAGTCATTCTGCCGCGCCGTCTGCGGGCTCACGGCTACCATCACCGCGCCGTTCTCGCGGACGCGCGGATACAAATCGCGCCACGTTTCCAACTCCGTCGAACAGTAAGAACACCACCGCCCACGAAAGAACTTCACAATCAGCGGCCCAAGCGCCAAAAGATCCGCAGACCGCACCAGCTTGCCGTTCGCGTCCTTGAGAGCAAACTCCGGTGCCTGCGCACCAACCGGAAGAATTTTTTCTTCGATGCCGCTAGCAAACAACTCTTCAACCGACCGCTCGCTGATCGCAAGCCGCTCCGCCTGCACCAGCCTCCGCGTGTTGGAGGTAATCTCATCGAGTTGGTCTTGAAGGGAAGTCATAGGCAGAAGCCCCATCGTTATCGTCCGAACTTCTGCCGCCCCATGCCGAGCGCGCCCATACCGCCGCGCATCATCTGCTTGGCCAGTCCGCCCTTGCCCATCTGCTTGAACATCTTGCTCATTTGCGCGTACTGGCGCAGAAGCTGGTTCACATCCTGCACGCTCGTTCCCGAGCCGGCTGCAATGCGCTTGCGCCGCGAGCCTGAAATGATCTCGTGATTGCGCCGCTCCACCGGCGTCATCGAGTTAATGATGGCTTCAAGCCGCACGAATTGCTTTTCATCCACATGCTGCGCAGCCTGCTGCATTCCGGCAAACGGCCCAACCGACGGCAGCATCTTGAGAATCGACTCCATCGAGCCCATCTTCTTGATCTGCCGCAACTGGTCGCGGAAATCTTCGAGCGTAAATCCATCACCGAGCAGAGCCTTCTTGGCGAACTCCTCGGACTTTTTCCTGTCGATCGTAGCCTCGGCCTTTTCGACGAGCGAGAGAATGTCGCCCATGCCGAGAATGCGCCCCACAATGCGATCCGGATGGAACGGCTCAAAGGCATCCGGCTTTTCGCCAACGCCGATAAACTTGATCGGCTGCCCGGTTACCTGCCGGATTGACAGCGCCGCGCCTCCGCGCGCATCGCCGTCCATCTTGGTCAGCACCACGCCCGTGAGCCCAAGCCGCTTATGGAAATCGAGCGCCGAGTTCACCGCGTCCTGGCCGGTCATCGAGTCGGCCACAAAGAGGATTTCCTGTGGGTTGAGCAGCTTTTTCAGCCGCTCCATCTCGCCCATCAGCTCTTCGTCAATGTGCAGGCGGCCCGCGGTATCCACAATCAGCGTGTCAAAGCCGAAGTTTCGTGCCTCGCGCCGCGCCTCAGTTGCCAGCCGCTCCACGAGCGCAGAGCCGGGCTGCTCGCCCTTGAGGTCGCCCTCATAAATCTTCGCGTCAATCGACTTCGCAACCACCTTCAACTGCTCGCGCGCCGCCGGGCGATACACGTCCACGGACACAAGCAGCGGACGCCGTCCGCCCTTCTTGAGCCACGCGGCCAGCTTGCCGCTGGTGGTCGTCTTGCCGGAGCCCTGCAGGCCCGCCATCAGAATCACCGTCGGCGGCTGCGGCGCAAAGTTGAAGCGTGCCGTGTCCTTGCCCAGAATCTCGATCAGCTCATCGCGGACGATCTTGATGACCTGCTCGCTTGGCGAGAGCGCCGTCATCACCTCCGTGCCAACAGCCTTGGCGCGAATGTGCTCAACAAGCTCCTTGACGACGTTCAGGTTCACGTCGGCTTCGAGCAGCGCCACGCGAATCTCGCGCAGCGCCTCGGCAATGTTTTCTTCGGTCAGCTTGCCCTGCCCGCGAAGGGTCTTAAAGGCGCGCTGAAGTTTTTCTGTCAGATTTTCAAACATAGACAGCTATTAGTGTATCGGGAGTGGCCGTTTCGGCAGAAATACGCCTGGAAGCAATCCTTTACCGCGCCCTGCCTGCCGTGGAAGCATCTCCGTTTACGCGCGGAAAAACGTTCCGTTGCCCTGCAACACTCTGCCGGTTGTAGCGTCCACAAAATCCGTCGTAAAATCCCATAGCTCAAATCCCCGTGCCTTTAGCGTGGCAATGAGCTCGTCATACAGGCTCTGGTTCTCATAGAGCGGAACCAGCGAAAGCTCCAGTTGCAGCCCCGTTGCCTGTTTCATCAGCCCGGCTGCGCCCTGTAGCACCTGCCGCTCAAAACCCTGTGTGTCTACCTTGATAAAGAGGCGCGAATCCGGCCTCAAGTACTCGGCTGCGACCGTGTCCAGGCGGCGCAGCGGCAGTACTTCCGTGCCCACATAGTTCGATTCCGGCGCGGCTTTCAAGTGCGCATCGAGCATGGGTAGCGCCGAGCTGCTTACGGAATTGGCGGAAATATGAAACTCAATCTCATTGTCTTCTGCGCCAATCGCGCCGCGCGGCGCAACCTCCTACAAGGGATCGTTCTCGCTGGCCCGCTTGAGTTTCTCCCACACTCCTGCAATCGGCTCAAATGAGACGATGCGGCCACTGTATCCCGATTCCCGCAGCCGCTGCGCAAACTGTCCCTCGTTGGCTCCCACGTCGAAGACCAGATTGACACCGTGATGCGTCAGTCCAGTCAGAAACCGGGTTTCTTCGGAACGAGTCGGGCTGTACCGCTTTACCTCAAGCCCAACGTTGTGAAATGCGCGCTTCAGCATTGTCTTGAGCATGTATAAATCTCCGCATGTAGTGGCTAGGATATAACCGCAAAAGGCTCTCTACGTTGATTCGAGTATAGGGCATCTATATCGGTATGGCGCAGGGCCGCGCCTCGGCAATGTTTTCTTCAGTCAGCTTGCCCTGCCCGCGAAGGGTCTTAAAGGCACGCTGAAGTTTTTCTGTCAGATTTTCAAACATAGACAGCTTCTACTGTATCGTTTGGCGCGGATTCCGTGCTCAAAGCCGCGTTCCGGTTTAACGAATCCCGACCATGCCGCGCGTGGAGTCGATGAGCTTTTCCGGATCGTAGCCCACGCCTTTTTTGAAGACGTATTCGACATACTCGACGGCGGTAATATCTTTGGCCACGTCTCCGCGGACGACGACGATATCAGCCTGCTTGCCCGCGGCCAGAGTTCCAATCTCCTTTTCGCGGCCCAGGTAGCGTGCGCCGTTGCTGGTGGCGATCTGGATGGCCTGCGCGGGAGTAAAACCGGCTTCAACCAGCAGCTCCAGGCCACGCTGGTCGCCGTAGCCGGGCAGGATGGCGCCGTAGCCGGTGGGGTCGCAGCCGGCCATGAGCAGGCCGCCGGCGGCGACAAAGGCGCGCTCGAAGGCCATCTCTTTTTTGAGCGCGGCGGGCCAGTAGGATTGCGCGGCGTGCTCGGCGATGGCCGCGCGGGTCTCCAGCACGCTCGCCCACGCCTGCGGCATCATGGACTCCTGCTCGCGCACGAGGAAACGCATCGGCGGGCGGTTGGGCGCGATGCTCTCAAAGACCGCCAAGGTGGAGGTAACCGCGACATGGTGCTCCACCAGCGTATGAATCAGTGACTGAACCTGCGGGCCGTTGATGTCAACGTGCTCGGCGATGTTGGCGATGCCGGCGTTTCCGGGCGAGCAGACGCCGGGTTTGCGCCCCGGCTTAAATTCCGAATCCACCAGGATGCCGTGCTCCAGGTTGTCGATGCCCATGGCCGCGGCCTCGGGAAAAGAAACCGAGCAGAGGTGTCCGGTGATTTTGAGCCCGCGTGCGTGCGCGGCGTCAATCGCGGCCTTCAGCGCCTCGGGCTTGATCCACATGTAGGCTTTGAAGGAGGTCACGCCCTGGTCGGCCCAGTAGTTGACGGTCTCGCGGGCGTCCGCGGCGTCGCGCAGTTGGACGTTCTGCGGCAGGATGGTGCCGGGGCCGTCGAGATAAGGGCCGGTGATGTCGAGATCGGGCCCAGGCTCCAGGCCCGCTGCAATGGCGCGGCGGATGGAGAGGTCCGCGTAGGGCTCCATGCTGCCGGTGGTGCGGCCGGAGGTGACTCCCGCGGCAAGATAAAGGCGCGGAGCCGTCTGCTGCGCCTGTCCGACCAGGTATTCGTTGAGCAGGGGAGTGTCTGTCTCGGTGTAAAAGAGGTGTTCGTGCATTCCGACAAGGCCGGGGAAGACGGTGCGTCCGGTCAGGTCGAGGATGCGCGCTCCGGCGGGAATGCGCACGCTGTCGGCCGGTCCGATGCTTTGAATTTTGCCGCCGGAGAGCACGAGCGTCTGGTCGGCTCTGGCGGGCGCGCCCGTGCCGTCCATCACTTCCACGTGCGTGAGGGCCACAACCGCGTCCGGAATAGCAATGTACGGCGCAAGAGGATTCTTCGGCTCCTGCGCCGAGCAGAGAGAAATTGCCATAAACAGGCACAGGGCCGCTGCTTTGAGCGGAGCGCGCATCGTTGGCCTCCTGGGAAGCTGCGTGGGTAACTTTCTGCGTTGGGATAAGACCGCGGAAACTTTCGTGCAAATTATTGCACGTTCCCGCAGGCTTAATCCGCCGGTTCCACCAGATATTGCTCCAGCTTCCCGTCCGGATTGGTGTAGGCAGAAGCCGCAACAGCCCAGTGGATTTCCCTGAAAGAAAATCCACCTTCACTCTCGCCGGAAGTTCACAGGATTCCGGAAAATGCCTTAACGCCGCTCCATGCTAGCCTTACTTCTATGCTGGTCCTGCAGGAATTGCCTGGCGTTTCACAATAGTTTCAACTCTGCGAGATATGGATATACAGCCATCGAAAGATTCTCAAATATTATCGAACAAAGGTATGTTCTCCCGTCTTTTTCAGATGTTCCGTTCCCGCCGCAGTCAATCGGCCGTGGTTCGGAACACGTCAAGAGAGCGTTACGTCCGCGCTGCGCTGACGACTGGGGCTTCCCTGCTCAACCGGGGCATTTCGCTCGGCGCTTCGATCATTACCGTTCGGCTCACTCTGCATTATCTCGGAGCAGAGCGGTACGGAATGTGGACGACCATCACCTCGACGATAGCCTTGTTAGGCTTTGCCGACTTTGGCATGAGCAATGGCCTGGTGAATATGGTCGCCGACGCCATCGGGAGAAAGGACAATCGGGCTGCGCAAAGCGCTGTCGCCAGCGCGTTCTGGATGTTAAGCGCTGTGGCTCTTGTCGCCTCTCTTGTGCTGGCGGTCGGCTATCCATTTATAAGTGCGAGCAGGCTGTTTAACGTCCATTCCGCGCTCGCGGTTCAGGAATCGGGGCCGACGCTTCTCATCCTGTTTCTCTGTTTTGCCGCGGCTCTGCCCCTGGGAGCCGTTCGGGGCACGTTGACGGGGTTGCAGAGCGCCTATGTAAACAATATATGGAGTTCGCTGGGTTCCCTTGGATCTTTGGTCGCGCTCCTGTTCGCGATGTATGAGAATGCGGGACTTCCCATGCTCGCGCTATCTCTTTCCGGCCCGCCCTTGCTCGCGAGTTTGCTCAACGGAACTGAGCTGTTTGCCTTCTCCCGCCCGGAGTTGCGTCCCGATCCGCGCTGCATATCCCTCGTCTCTTCCTCGCGGATGTTCCGCACCGGAATGGCGTTCTTCCTGATACAGGTCTCGATGATTATCGGTATGCAGACCGACAATATCGTGATCGCCCAGATTCTTGGCGCAGGAGTCGTGCCGCAGTACGCGGTTCCCGCCAGGATGTTCAACATCGTGACCAGTCTCTTAACTCTGGCTTCGGGGGCGATATGGCCGGCGTATGTCGATGCCCTCGCACAATCCGATGGCCGCTGGATTTACAAAACATTCCGGCGCGTTGCCGTGCTGGGAACCCTGCTTACGGTTCTCCTGGCGTCGGGGCTGGTGATATTCGGCAATAGGATTCTGGCCCTCTGGGTTGGTCCTCAGATACATGCGTCCATGATGCTGCTGGTGGTTCTGGGGATCTTTTGCATCGGCAACGCATACATGGCGCCGATCTCATTCCTGCTGAACGGGCTCGGGATCTTCCGCTTTCAGGTGATCGATGCGCTGATTACGGCGGTCGTGAATCTCGGGCTTTCCATTGTGTTCGTGAAGCATTACGGCGTTGTCGGGGCCGTGCTCGGAACTGTCATTGCGCAGGTTCTGGGGCAGATCATTCCGTATACATTCGTGACCGCGCGGGTTCTGAAACGCCTCCGTCATCAAACCGGAAACCGGGAGACAATCGAGCCTTCGGAGCAAGTTGTGCCGCCGCAACCGGGAACGGTATAAATGAAGTACGGGTATAGAGATAATCGGGGAAATTGATAGAGATAGCGGGAGATAAGGATGGAAAAAAAGCTGCGTATAGGTTTTGTGTCCATTGAGGATGCCGAATCGGTAATGACCTGGTCTGGAACCCCGTCGAACGTTCTCCGCGTTTTACGCAGCCGCTCCGATGTGGAAGTGGAATTGATTAGCTCGCTGGGACCGCGGATCAAAAGGTTTTACGCGCTCCATTGGCTGCTGGCGCGGCTGACGAAAACATATTTCTACTATCCCAGGGCGGAGAGCGCTCTGCGCTTCTTTGCAGCGAAGATCGAATCGGTCTTTCGTAACAGAAAGCTTGACGCGATCTTCTCGATGGGATCGCTGCCTGTTACGAGGCTGAATCCCAAGGTACCGTATCTGTTTTACACCGACACGATCTTTCACCTGGAAGACGGCTATCACCAGACTTTCACATCGAAGCGTGTAAAGCGGAGGGGGCGCGAACAGGAAGAGACAGCGCTCCGGAAAGCCGCGTTTGCCTGCTATCCGTCGGAGTGGGCTGCGAGTGTGGCAAGACAATTCGCGCCGCCTGATCGCGTGAAAGTGGTGCCGTTCGGAGCCAATTTAAGCATCGAGCACACAGAGGAAGACGTGCAGCGTTGGATCAAGGAACGGCGCGCCGCGCAAAAGCGGAGCTGCAAGCTGCTGTTCGTGGGCGTAAGTTGGCGGGGAAAGGGCGCAGCAGTTGCCGTGGAAGCCGCGCGAAGGCTGAATGAGGCGGGCATCGCTACAACCCTGCAGATCGTAGGCTGCACACCGACCGAACCGGTGCCGCCATTCGTGGAGGTGCTCGGATTCATCGGCAAGTATACCCCGGAAGGATATCGGAGACTGATTGATCTGTACCGCGCTGCCGACATTTTTATCCTGCCCTCGCGCAACGACATGTTTGGAATTGTAGTGGCGGAAGCAGCCGCATTCGGCCTGCCGTCGCTGGTTTGCGATACCGGCGGATTATCGGAAACTGTGCGTGAGGGCGTGTCGGGTTACCGGTTGCCGCTCAGCGATGACGGCACGCAGTTTGCCGAGAAGGCGCAGGCGATTCTGGCAAACTATGAGAGTTTTGCCGCCAACGCCTATGCCGAGTATAAAAACAGGATGAATTGGGAGATGGCTATCGATCGGATCGTAAGCCTGCTCAAGCAGGCAGCACATCGTAATGGACAATCGATATAGCTGGCCTTTCTATCGCGGCACAAACTTCAAATCAGCAGATTTCATCTTCAATGTATCGCTGCCTCTGCCCGCTTCCCCACGGCAAACGGGATGGATCGCTCGTCCCACGAGCATGGAGCTATCCTCAGTTTGCCGCATGTGCAATAGCGGCACATCCTTGTGCCTGCCATTCGCAAACGGCGGGAGCCGGACTCAGTCCATAGGTTCGACGAGGTATTGCTCCAGCTTGCCGTCCGGGTAGGTATACGTGGTCAGCTCCAGCCGCCGTGTGGGATAGACAATCTGGAAGGCGCGGAAAGTCATGCCGCCGCGCAGCGACTCGCTGACCTGATGAAAGCTGAGCGGTTCACCCAGCGCTCCCAGGCTGTTCTTAAAATCCTCCATCGTCTGCGCGTCAAAGTAGTCGTTCAGATTCGGCGCAAGCAGCGAGCGGTCAATCTCGCCCTTCTGCAATCCGCGATAGATCGCCAGCGCCTGTTTTTCCGCCGGGTTCTGCTGCGCACCGGTCAGCGCTCCCACAATCAACAGCGCAATCTCGCCGGCCCCGCCCGCCATGTGGTTCGTCAGTACCACCACCGCATCGCCGTCATCAGGCAGCACGATGTTCTCTGCAACAAATCCCGTCACCTCGCCCGAGTGTTCAATCATGCGGTGCCCATCCACGCTGCGCACAAAAACGCCAAGCCCGTAGTGTGAATCCTTGCCGTCCTTGAGCGTCACCGGCGTAAACATCTCGTCATAGCTCTGCGGCTGCAAGATCGAGCGGTCAATCAAACTGATGTCCCACAGCGCCAGGTCGTGCGGCGTCATCGCCAGCTCGCCCGCCGCAAACATCCATCCGCGTCCCTCCTTGGGCGCCTGCCGCAGCGGCCCCAGCGCCGCGCGAATGTAAGGCGTCGCATCGGTCGAGGTCAGCGCATCTTCGTCGGAGTTCCACACGCTCTTCATCTCCAGCGGATGAAAGACATGCTGCTCCAGAAAATCCATCAGCTTTTCGCCGCTGACCTTCTCGACAATCAAACCCGCAATCACAAAATTCGTGTTTGAATACTGCCACTCGGTTCCCGGCTCAAAATCGAGCGGCTTCTTCGCCCACGTATCGAGAATGTACTGCGCCGTCGCCGGCTTCATCATCGGCGTCATCAAATAGTCTTCCGGCCAGTAATCCTGATAGCCCGAAGTATGCGAAAGAATCTCGCGGATCGTCACCTCATCGCCGCGCGTCAGCCCCGGAACATACTTGCCCACCGGATCGTTGAGCGAGAGTTTTCCCTCCTGTTGCAGAATCAGAATCGCCGCCGCCGTGAACTGCTTCGAGATCGACCCGATCGAGTAGCGCATCTCCGGCGTCGCCGGCTCATTTGGGTCAATGTGCGCCAGCCCGTAAGCGTGCGTGTAGACAATCTGCCCATGCTGCACCACGGCAATTGAAGCCGAAGGAATCCCGCGCTGCTCCAGCACGCCCGCCGCCGCGCGGTCGATCTTGGCTTTCAGCGCCGGATCGATGGTATCCACCGTCTGCGCCGCGAGCGTAAGTGCAGCGGCAAAACAGGCAACCAGCGGCAAAGCGGAACGAAGCGAACGAATCATGCGCGGAAATCCTCTCGAACCAGAATAAAGGCCGTGCTTCACGACGCCAGCGCAACCGTAAGCACGGTAATGTCGTCCTGCTGGCCAAAGTGCTGCGCGGTTTCGGCAAGTTTTTGTGCGGATTCGGTGGAATGAGCGGCGGTTCGTGCAAATCCAAAAAGCTCGCGCTCCGCGTTTGTCGCCTCCACCACGCCGTCGGAGAGCAGCATGAGCTTGTCGCCGGCGCTGAGCTTAACCGTCGTCTCCGCGTACTCCATCTCCGGCACAATCCCCAGCGGCAATCCATTTTCCACCACGATTTCCGCTCCGTTGCAATATGGCGCCAGATGGCCGGCATTGGCAATGCGCGCCCTTCCGTCCGCCTCGATGCGCAAACACAGGCACGTGATAAACCCTCCGTCGCGCGCCTCTGCCAGCAGCCGGTTCAGCCGCTTGAGCAACTCGCCAGGCATCAGATTTTCCGCAGCCAGCGCCCGCAGCGAGCCCATCGCCAGCGCTCCCGTCATCGCCGCCTTCAATCCTTTGCCGCTCACGTCGCCAACCACGATCAGCGCCGCCCCGCCCGTCTGATCCAGTCCCGGCTGCTCTATCACCTGATAAAAATCCCCGCCCACCTCGGCCGCAGGCAGATACGAGGCCTCGATCGTCAGCCCCGGCAGGCGCGGCAGCTCCACCGGCACCAGCCTCTGCTGCACCTCGCGCGCCGCTTCGAGCTCCGCCGCGGCCGCCGCGTGCCGCCGCGCAATCCCCACCGTCCGCAGCACCAGGAAGAGCAGAATGCAGACGATATAGACGATGACGACGGCGCTGCTGAGGGAAATCTGATAACTGCCCAGTTGGAACGCCGGCAGAGAAACTCTCAGCCGCGGGGTGAAGAGCGCGACGAGCCAGACCAGCAATCCCCAGGCGCGAGCCACGGCAAGGCCAAGAACCGCCGGAGCCAGCACCAGCGCCTCCGCGCTTCCGGCGCGCCAGCTCCGCAGCAGCAGCGCAAGAATCACCAGCTCCACCGCCAGCGTGGGCACATAAAAAATTACAAGGCTCGGCAGATAAGCCTGCAACCCATAGGAGATCAGCGGGCTGGCCAGCGCGGTAACGAAGACAACGATCTGCACCGCGAGCAGCCAGCGCGGCCTCCGGTCGCCCAGATACGGCGCCAACAGGATGCGGAAGAACTCCACGTTCAGCGCCTGGCTCAGGCCGAAGAGGGCGTAATCGATCCAGTCCGGCAGCGGAGTCCGGTCTCCCGCATAAATCCAGATGTCGCAGAGGAAGGTCGCGCCGTAGACGAAAAGCACCGCCGCGGCTGCCAGATATTCCCGGCGCGAGCGCAGCGCGAGCCACAGGCCCAGCGCAACCACGCAGGTCAAAAGGCTCAGCCCGGCAACCACGCAGGGAACCAGCGTATTGTGCGCGTCCACGTAGCTCGAGTCGTGAGCGGCCTCGGAAGCGCTAATCAAATAAACGCCCGAATCCCGCTCAATCGGAGAGGAATATCCGCGGCCTGTATAGCCGCCGGTGCCCGCGGCCCGTTCCACGGGATTGACGGTAAAACGGATCGCCAGCGCCAGATCGCCGTCCGGCCCAATCGCGCTCTTCGGAATTGGAAAAGCCGTCAGCCGGACCTGGTAGAGAAACGCCGTGCCGGGAATCGTGCCGTTGCCGCCGATGCGGACGCCGTTGGCATAGACCTCATAGCTGCCGTAGACATTGACGAGAGCAACCGCCGCCGCCGGCGCGCCCGGCCGCAGGTGCACGTGCATCCGGTACCATGCGAGGGGGATATCGCGGATGCCGTAATCGGCGAGCGGCTTGTCGGTCGAAACAACCCTCCATCCGCTGTCGTTGTAATCCGCTGCCGCCCACTTCGGATCGTCGCCCGGCTGAAAGAGCCACTCCGGACCCAGCTTGAAGCGCTCGCCGAACCCCGTCGCGTCCGCATGGCGCGGGTCCGGGCTGCGAGGATTCGCCCCAGCCGCCTGCGCGTGCAGAAGCGCGCCCATGCACAGCGCGCAAATCAGCGCAGCCGGCAGCATTCTGCTCAGGCGCAGGAAGACTCGAAGGGGAAACATCGTCCCACTATATCGCAGCGTGAGCGGCGTGCAAGCGCAATCCTGTACGCTGATTCAGGCCCTCTGCGGCCCGATCTCTCTGTAAGGCGGTTCCTCATGCAGCGGCTCATCGACGGTCACAAACGATTCCACGCGAATGTCTTTCCCAACTGCCGGCATCAGTTTCATCTGCTCGCGGAAAGCCAGCAGCCCGAGTATCTTTTCATCACCTGCGCCGACTCGCGTGTCGTGCCGAATCTCATTCTCGACGCCGGCCCCGGCGAGCTCTTCATCGCGCGCAATGCCGGCAATGTCGTTCCTGTCGAGGGGAATGACGTAGATGGAACCACCGCAACCATCGAGTATGCCGTTGAAATTCTCAAGGTGCGCTACGCCATCATCTGCGGCCACGCCGACTGTGGCGCGCTCAAGGCCGTGCTCTACAACAAAAACGTCGATGCGCTGCCCAAGGTGGCCCGCTGGCTGCACCATATCGACGCCGGGCTCGACTTCAAGCAGCCGCTCAACCCCGCAGACACCGATCCCGAGCTCGGCGCAGTGATCCGCGGCAACGTCGTAGCGCAGTTGCAGAACCTCAAGGCCGACCCATCCGTGAAGCGCGCG
>JASHPD010000267.1 GCA_030038315.1 Acidobacteriaceae bacterium | reverse complement strand
GTCCCGCCGCAAACCGAGCACGCCCGCGCCACAGAGAAGAATCCCTGCTGATAACGAATCTGCCCGCGGCCCTGGCACTGCTGGCAGGTCGCCGGCCCACGCCCGGAAGCCGATCCCGTCCCTTTGCAGGCCGCGCAGGTCTCCAGCCGGCGGATCTTCACCTCCGTCTCGTGCCCGAAGATCGCGTCTTCAAAGTTGATCGTCAGGTCCACGCGCAGATCGTCTCCGCGCTGCACACGGCTGCGGCTCTGCCCGCGCCCGCCGCCGCCAAACATCTCGCCAAACAAGTCGCCGAAGATGTCGCCGATATCGACCGACCCCGAGAACCCGCCGCCGAAGCCGCCAAAACCGCCCGGCGCGCCGGCGCCTACGCCCGCATGGCCAAAGCGATCGTAAGCCGCGCGCTTCTCCGGATCGCCCAGCACCTGGTAGGCTTCGCTCGCTTCCTTGAATTTCTCTTCTGCCGCGTGATTGCCCGGATTCCGGTCAGGATGATACTTCAGCGCCTGCTTGCGATACGCGCTCTTCAGCTCCTGATCGGAGGCATCCCGCGAAACGCCCAACACCTCGTAATAATCCGCTTTGCTCACCGTTGCCACGTTCTCACTTCCGCAAATACTGTTTTGGTTTCGTAACAGGGCACGACTTTAGTCGTGCCGCAACGAACGCCAGAAATGTTATGGGGCTTCAGCCCCTGAACAACCTGCTTCGCCGGGCGCCCCATCCTTGGAGCGTTTTTGTTTTTGCGCCAAGGGTGGGATAACCACCGCCTGGGTGCCCCACGTCCGTGTTTTCGGACGTGGGATGGAACAATCATCCAGCGCTCTGTTTTACTCCGCCGTCTGCTTCGGATTTGAAACCACGCGCACCATCGCCGGCCGCAGCAGACGCTCGCGAATCTTATACCCGCGCCGAATCTCCTCCGCCACATGATGGTCGGGCAGGTCGTCGCGCTCCACAGACCCCAGCGCCTCATGCACCCGTGGATCAAACTCTTCGCCCACCGTTGGAATCGCCGTCACCTGCATCTGCCGCAGCACCTCTTCCATCTGCTTGACGATCAGCTCCACGCCGGAGCGCATCTGCTCGACCGAACCCGAAGCCTTCAGCGCCAGCTCAAAGTTATCCAGCACCGGCAAAAACTGCTCGACAATCGAGCCCGCCGCATAATCGCGGTACTCGGCCTTCTCGCGCTCGGCCCGCTTACGCGCATTCTCAAACTCCGCCTGCAAGCGCGCCACGCGGTCCACAAGCTGGTCGCGCTCCGTCTTCAACTGCGCCAGCCCGGCTTTCGCCTGCTCCAGCTCCGCGCGCGGTACAGTCTCTTCCCCGGCCTGCGCAATCGCCGCAGCCTCGGCAGCCGCGTCCAGGCCCGCCACATCCAGGTTCGCCGTATTCAGGCCCGCCGTATTCAGGCCTTCGCGAGCCTCACCCGCGTTTGTTTCCATCTCCTTCACATCCACTTCCTGCTCAGGCATACCTCTCCACAACTTCCCTATCTTTCCAGCGATATTTCTTCGATCTCTCAATGATAAATTCCGCTTCCCCGGCGCAAACCTCTCCGACAGTTATCCAGTCATGCCGCAAACAAAAATTGTCATCCTAAACGACCGGAGCGTAGCGCAGGAAGTCGAAGAAGCCGCAGTTGCTTTTCCTAGTCCCTAAGTCCCTAGTCCCTTTAGTCCCTGCCTTTACTCCAGAATCCTCTCCGAAAGCCGCGCAATATACCGCACCGCATGAATCATCTCCTGATATTGGATGCGCGTCGGCGCAATCAGCGCCACAGTTCCCAGGTTCTCGCCGCCCAGCCGCGCCGGCGCGCCAATCAGCACCAGGTCCTGCATGGCTTGCGGCATCTCCGGCGTCGCCGAATCGAGGCCCACCACCACGCGAACCTCCTGCCTGCGCCCATCCACATACGCCGTCAAAAGCTCCACCAGCCGCTGCTTGGCCTCAAGCGCCGCCAGCATCTGTTTCAACCGCTCGCGGTCCATCTCCGCGGCAATCAGGTTCGCCATCCCGTCCACAAACAGCGTCGGCCCAGACCATGAATTCGTCTCGCCGGCCAGCGCACCCTTGCGGCAAAGCTCCTCGACGCTCGCCAGCAGCGCATCATAGGCCGCGCGTTCCTCGTCCATCCGCCGCGCAACCTCCACGCGAACGCGCTCAATCAGCCAGCCGCGAAAATTCTCATTCAGATACCGCGCAGCAGTTTCAAGCTCGCCATGCGACATCTCCCGTCCCGGCTCCCGGTCCAGCGCCAGCACGCGATCATGCACGGTTCCCGCCTGCGTCACCAGCACCGCCAGCACGCGCCCGCCGGCCAGCCGCGAAAAATGAATATGCTCCAGAACCTGCGCCCCCGTAGCGCTGGCCAGCGCCACGCCCAGCCCGCTCGAAAGCAGCGCCAGCACCTGCGAAGTCCGCTGCAGATATTCGTTCGTGCTGGAAACCCCGCTGAAGCTGTCCTCGATCTGCTCCCGCCGTTCCAAACTCAAGGAGCTCGGGCTCATGGCATTCTGATTCAGCGCACCCGGCGCGTTCGCCACTGGCGCACCCGCCGCCACGCGTCCCGTCTGCGTAATCTGTTCCACATAAGTGCGAAAGGCCGCCGCCGTAGGCACACGCCCCGCGGAAGTATGCGGCTGCTCCAGCAATCCGGCCTCAGCCAGCGTTGCCATCACATTGCGAATTGTCGCCGAGCTCAGGCCATCGCGGTCCGCAAAGAGGCGCGCAACCGCCTGCGAAGCCACCGGCTCGCCCGTGGCGATATAGAGTTCGATGATGGCCGTAAGCACCAGCCGTTCCCGCGGACTGACGCGCGTCTCACTCACCGCGCAACTCCCCTCGAAAGCATCCCGCCAGCGCCCATAAATCTTTTAAAACTGGCGATTTGCACTCAAAAATGCCGGAATGCTCCTCTTAAAGTCTAAAAATCTGCTCCCGCCACTGTCAAGCCATGCCAACCCCCAACCGCACCCGAAATGGGCATAATAAGAGCATTCAGGAGACCGCAACCTCATGCGCAAACCCTTAGCTCTGCTGCCTGTCGTCTTTCTATTCGCCGCCCTCGCCATTCCCGCCGCAGCGCAGGACGCGGCCACCGCCCAATGGCAGCAGCGCATCGAAACTTGGCGTGCCCAGCGCGCCCGCGACCTCGACGCTCCCGACGGCTGGCTCTCGCTCATCGGCCTCGACTGGCTCAAGCCCGGCGCCAACGTCTTCGGCGCCGCCTCTGACAATTCCATCCGCATCGACGCCATCGCGCCTGCTCACTTCGGCATCCTCACCGTCTCCGGCACGAACGTCCAGCTCATCTCACTGCCTGAAGGCTTCCCCGCCGGCTTTGAGGTCAACGGCAAACCTGCCGTCGAAGGTAAAATCAGCACCGACGCCAACAACCCCACCACCATGACCTGGCGCGGCGTCACCATGATCGTCCTCGACCGCGGCGGCCGCTACGCCCTGCGGACGAAAGATGCCAACGCGTCCACGCGAACCAACTTCACCGGCCTCCACTGGTACGCGCCTGACCTCAGCTACGCCGTCGAAGCCCGCTGGATTCCCTACAATCCGCCGCACATCCTTGAGATTCCCACCATCATCGGCACCACCATCAGCCTGCCCGCGCCCGGCGTTGCCGAATTCACCCTTAACGGCAAGCGCCTGCGCCTGGAGCCGGTCCTCGAAGACCCCCACGACACCTCGCTCTTCTTCATCCTCCGCGACGAAACCAGCAAGACCACCACCTACCAGGCCTCGCGCTTCCTGCGCACCCCGTTCCCCGACCACGGCCTCAATAAACCCGGCACGCTCATCCTCGACTTCAACCAGCTCTACAACCCTCCCTGCGCCTACACTCCCTACGCCACCTGCCCGCTGCCGCCTATGCAGAACCGCCTCGACGTAGCCATCGAAGCCGGCGAGCAGCGCTACTCGCATTAGCGCCTGCCGCGCCGCCAAAATCCGCTTTATGGCAATCTATACTACAAGTGAAACTACAGAAATCCGGATGACCGGCTCACGGAGGAGCAGGCAAATGACAATCGACGAAAGGCTGGACCGGCTCACAGAACGGCATGAGGCACTCGCCCAGTCCCTGGAAATCCTCACCGCCGACGTTCATGCCCTCCAGACCTCTACGGAGAACCTGAAGGTTGCCTCGGAAGCCCAGCGCGCCGCCTCGGAAGCCCAGCGCAATGCCATCGAAGCCCAGCGGGCAGGCATGGAAGTGCTTGCTGAAGTTGCTCGCAGCCATGAGAATCGCATCGACCGTCTCGAACATCGCTAATCCTTCTACGCAGGAATCACCCACACCATGCAGCCGCTCATTGAAGATTTAAGGATTCTCTCCAACCGAGTCGTTCTCCCGCCCGTTTTTCTTGAAGAAGAACGCCCCGTCAGCGAGAACGCCGCCGCCACCATCTTCAACTCGCGCATCGACATCACGCAGATCCTCGCCAAGCGCGACCAGCGCCTGCTCGTCCTCGTCGGCCCCTGCTCCATCCACGACCCCAACGCCGCCCGCGAATACGCCGGCCGGCTCAAGGAAGCCATCCCCGAGTTCGCCCGCGACCTGCGCATCGTCATGCGCGTCTACTTCGAGAAGCCCCGCACCACCGTCGGCTGGAAGGGCCTCATCAACGACCCCTACCTCGACGAGTCCTTCCAGATCAACGACGGCCTGCGCATTGCGCGCAGCCTCCTCATCGACCTCAACGAGATGGGCGTACCCGCCGGCACCGAGTTCCTCGACATGATCTCCCCGCAGTACATCGCCGGCCTCGTCGCCTGGGGAGCCATCGGCGCGCGCACCACCGAAAGCCAAAGCCACCGTGAACTGGTCAGCGGCGTCTCCTGCCCCGTCGGCTTCAAAAACGGCACCACCGGCGACGTCCAGATCGCCATCGACGCCCTGCGCGCCGCAGCCATCTCGCACACCTTTCTCGGCCACACCAAAAACGGCCAATCCGCCATCTTCCGCACCACCGGCAACCGCGACACGCACATCATCCTGCGCGGCGGCAAAACCCCCAACTACGACGCAGCTTCCGTAGCCGAAGTCAGCGCCAGGATGCAAAAAGCCGGCCTCGACCCGCGCATCATGATCGATTGCAGCCACGCCAACTCGAGCAAGGACTACACCCGCCAGCCCATCGTCTGCCACGAGATCGCCGAACAGGTAGCCGCAGGCGACCGCAACATCCTCGGCGTAATGATCGAGAGCAACCTGGTAGCAGGCGCGCAAAAGCTCGAATCCGGCAAGCCGCTAATTTACGGCCAAAGCATCACCGACGGCTGCGTAGACTGGAAGACGACGCACAAAATGCTGACTGAGCTAGCCCAGGCCGTCCGCGCCCGCCGTGAAGTCGCCGAGCTGGCGCACAAATAGCGCATACACGAAATCACGTTGTCATCCTGAGCGAACCCACCATAAAACGCTGTCATCGCGAACGAAGCGTTTTTCAGCGGAGCGAAGGATCTGCGGTTGCTGTTGCCTTTCAGAAATTTAATCCAGCAACAACCTCGGGTGCCCCATCCTTCGAGCGTCTTTTGCTCGAAGGGTGGGATAGCAACACAGCGCGTTCGCCGCATACCCCACGTCCGTGTTTTCGGACGTGGGATCACAATCCCATCCCCGCTCCGCAAACCCGCTATCATAACCCCAACAGCACATGCCCTCCACCATCTTCATCTCGGCAGGCGAAGCCAGCGGCGAGCACTACGGCGCGCTCTTAATCTCTGCGCTGAAGAAGAAACTTGAAGACCAAGGCCAAACGGCCAGTTTCCTCGGCATGGGCGGCCCGCGCATGGCCTCAGCCGGCCTCGAACGCATCGTCCGCGCCGAAGACGTAGCCGTCATGGGCATCACGGAGATCGTCCGCCATCTCCCCCGCATCTACGCCGAATTCCGCAAGCTCAAATCCTCCATCCGCACGCGCAAGCCGGACGTGGCCATCCTCATCGACTTCCCCGACATCCACCTCAAGCTCGCCGAAGAGCTCCACGCGCAAGGCATCCCCGTAATCTTCTTCGTAAGCCCGCAGCTCTGGGCCTGGAAAAAAGGCCGCATCAAGCAAGTCCAGAAATACATCGACAAGATGCTCGTCATCTTCCCCTTTGAAGAGCCCTTCTACCGCGAACGCGGCGTCAATGCCGAATTCGTCGGCCATCCTTTGGCCGATCTTCCGCTGCCGTCCATCCCCAGGGAAACATTCGCCAAAGAAAACGCGCTCGACCCCGCCAAGCAATGGATCGGCCTGCTCCCGGGGAGCCGCATCAAGGAAATCCGCGCCAATCTCCCCGAGATGCTCAAAGCCGCGTTTTTCCTCCACGACGACCATCTCGAAAACGCGCGCCAGGGCTTCCAAACCCCCGAGCCCGAATTCCTGCTCCCGCTGGCGCCTACGCTCACTCCACCGCAACGCGAAGAAATCCGCGCCATCCTCGCCGCCCACGCGCTAACGCCGCTCGTCCACCTCGTCACCGACGCCCGCGCAACCCTCCACCACACCAGAGCCGGCATCGTAGCCAGCGGCACCGCGACCGTTGAAGCCGCCCTTATCGGCAATCCTTTCGTCGTCGTTTACCGCGTCAGCCCGCTCACCTACTCGATCGCCAGGCGCGTCGTCGATGTCCCGCATGTCGCCATGGCCAACCTCATCGCCGGCAAGCGCCTCGTCCCCGAGCTCATCCAGCGCGACTTCACCGCGTCTAATATCGTTGGTGCACTGCGCCCCTTGCTACCCGACGGCCCCGAACGCCAGTCCATGATGCAGGAGCTTGCGGCTCTCAGGGGGAAATTGCGCGCACCGCAGGAGGCTGGAAACGATCCGGGCGCCATCGCCCGCGTCGCGGAAATTGCGCTCGATCTGCTCCAGAAGGCGCCGCGCTCAAACGCGTCCGCAGCCGCAGCCGTATAAGATTCAAGCAAGAAGGACCGACGAAAACGATGCTGCCTCACCGCTCCATCCCGTTCCGCGCCGCCATCCTCGCCCTCGCATCTCTCGTTACCCTCGCCGCCGGCGCAGCCGCTCAGGTCGCACTCCCCGCCGCCGTCGAGCGCCCCGAGTTGCAAATCTCCGCCTACCAGATCGACGCCGAGATCGACCCCGCCGCCCACCATCTCCAGGCCACCGCCGTCGTCACCTTCACCGCGCCTCCCAACGCCGATCTCGTCACCTTCGGCTTCCATCCCGCGCTCAAGATCACCAAAATCACCGACGACCAGGGCAAGCTGCTCACCGGCGAGCGCACCGCCGACGGCTCCATCCGCGTCACGCCCAACACCCCGCTCACCGCCGGCACGCCTGCCCACTGGACCTTCGAGTACGAAGGCGTCATCACCGGCAACGAAGACGGCCCCATCGAAGGCCTCAAACTCGCCGCCATCGACGATCCCATCACCTACCTGCTTTACCCCGCGCGCTGGTTTCCCATGACCGGCTTCCTCACCGACCGCTTCACCGCGCAAATCCACTTCCGCGTCCCGCAAGGCATGAGGGTCTTTGCCAGCGGCGAGACCGGCCAGCCGCATCCCGTCACGCTCTCGAACGGCAAGCCCGGCACCGAATACGACTTCAACTGGACCAAACCCGGCTTTCCCGGCACCGTCATCGCCGGCCGCTACGTCGATCCCGCATCCGCCGGCCCCATCAAGGTCTACGTCACCGTCTCCCACCGCGCCGACGCCAACCGGATCGCCCAGACCGCCGCCAGCGAGTTCAACTTCTTCACCGACGACTTCGGAATGCCCGAAGTCTCCCACGTCAACGTCGTCGAAATCCCCAACGACACCCTCCCCGCCTTCTGGGCGCCGGAGCTGGCCGCCATCATGGGCGCGCACCTCGCCGACAAGCCCGGCGTCCGCCTCATCGCCAACACGCTCGCCCACCAGTGGTGGAGCTCGGAAATCAGTCCCCACTCGCTCTCCGACGCCTGGATCACCTACGGCATGAGCCGCTACGCCGAGCTGATGTACGTCGAAGACGAGCAGGGCCGCACCGCCATGCACCAGGCCCTCGACGACGTAGCCGCCGGCGCGCTCGCCTATGACACCACTCCTTTGTCCTCTTCCGGCCGCCTCAGTCCCTTCTCGCCCGAGTTCCAGTCGCAAAGCATGGAAAAAGGCGCCATGATCTTCCACATGCTTCGCTGGGAGATGGGCGACAAGGACTTCCTGGCTACCCTCCGCGGCTTGCTCAGCCAATACACCGACCAGGGCGTTCGCGCCTCTGACCTCACCAAGGTCGCCGAAGCCCAGAGCCAGCTCAACCTGCTCCCGTTCTTCTCGCAGTGGGTGGACGGCACCGGCGCGCCCACCTTCACCAACAAGTACGAGGTCTACCGCCTCGGTAACAACAAGGGCTTCCGGACCATCGGGGAAATCGACCAGGACCTCGACCTCTTCAACATGCCCGTCGACCTGCGCATTGAAACCGAAGGCAAAACCGTTAACCAGCGCATCGACGTCGTCGGCACCGACACGCAATTCGTCGTAGACACCTTCGGCCGCCCGCGCCGCATCGCCATCGACCCGCAGGACTGGGTCCTCAAGACCACCCCCGACCTGAAGGTCCGCATCGCCATCCTCAAAGGCCAGCAGCTCGTCGCCCAGGGCGACCTCATCGACGCGTTGGCGCAATACCAGCAGGCTCTCCAGGCCAATCCGCAAAGCTCCCTCGCCAGCTACCGCATCGGCGAAGTCCTGTTTACACAGAAGAACTACCAGGCCGCCGTCAACTCCTACCGCGACGCTCTCCGCGGCGACGACGAGCCCACCTGGACCGAAGTCTGGAGCCACATCGAGATCGGCAAAATCTTCGACCTCACCGGCCAGCGCGACCGCGCCGTCGAGGAATACCGCCTCGCCGTCCAGACCAACGACAACACCCAGGGCGCGTTAAACGAAGCAAGGCTCTACCTCCAAAAACCCTACTCCCAACCCTCCGGGGACTAAGGACTAGCCGTCCGGGCAGAAGCGGCTTCGGCTGCCAAAGCAGCACCGATCCCATGCTGTCATCCTGAGCGAGCGCAGCGAGTCGAAGGATCTGCAGTTGCCTTTCGCCCGCACAACCACACACTGGGTGCCCCATGTCTCCCGGTTTTGGAGACATGGGATATCACAACCGTTCCCTGTCCCCAAAACAAATCGGCCAGCCCCAGAGGACCGGCCGATCACACACCAAAACTCAGCGACTAATTCGCCGGCTGCACCTTGCCCGATTCGTGTCCCGACCCGCGCGAAAGCACCTCAAGCACCACCGGAGCCAGTCCCGCGTCCGTCATCGCCAGCTTCTCCGCCGCCGCGTACGAGAGGTCCAGAATCCGTCCCTTTGCCCGCAGCGCGCCGCGATCCGTAATGCGCACAATCACCGACTTGCCGTTGCGCAGGTTCTTCACCTTCACCACCGTGCCGAAAGGCAGCGTCGGATGGCAGGCCGTCATCGCGTTCTGGTCGTAGGTCTCGCCGTTCGCCATCTTCCTGCCGTTGAAGAGCCCGCCATACCAACTGGCCAGCCCGCGCAGCAGGCTCCTGCGCTGTGCGGCGCGAATCTCGGCCGGAGTCTTCGCCGGAGTCAAAGCGGATTGCAATGTGGGTACACCCGCAACCTGCCCATTCGCAGGCGCCGAAGGAGGCATCATGGCCACCGGCCGCGGCAGCAGAACCTTTGCCTGCACCGGCTGGAGAGCCAGGTTCACAACAACAGCCGTCACCACAATCGCCGTAACGCCTGCCAGGAGCCAAATTCGGAGCGGAGTGATCAAGGCGGGGAACCTTGAGCTACGTCGAATTTCCATCTGGTTATTCTACTAAAGGGCAAGCGCAAAGACACCCTTTTTCCGCCTCAAATCCCCCTTTTCAGTGCAAAAAGCTAGTTTATTTTCGGCAAATCATTCCAAATACTTGAGTTATTCCGTTACTTTCGTGCCCAATTTTTTTGCCCCCGCCTGCCCCGATTTCGCTCTTTCATCGCTCAAAATAAAGCACTTTTTCGCGAACAACACCCCCTCAAGCTGCCTGTTCCCCGCGAGCCTGGTCAAAGACCTGCACAAACTCCCGATAACGCCCCGCAATCGCCGAGACCGCGTCCTCGCGCGTCTCCCGTCCTTCGCGCCACGCCACCAGAGGGTCCCAGAAGTCGGTGCGCCCAACGGCAAAGCCAACAAACCCCGGAACCGCCGCCGCAGTCGTCAGCCACTCACGCACCTTTTGCTCGTCCTCGCCGCGCCCAAGCACAATACAGCCAACCCTGTCGCGCCCGCCGCGCCGCGCCGCGGCAACCATCTTCTCGCAGTCTTCCCTGCGGTCCAGTCCTTCAATCTTCCAGATATCCGGCTCAACGCCGGCATCCTGCAATTCCTCAATCGCCCTCACCATAAGCTGTGGCCGCAGTTTGAGGTCATAGGCTTTCTTATCGCCGTTCAGCTTGTCGAGCTGCGCCTTTTCCGCCGGCACAAGCAGCTCGAACATGAACAGGCTGCGACCAGCCTGCTGTAAATAATCCGAAAGCCTCTTCAGCCGAGCCGCCTGGTTCCGGTTCAGCGCCGCGTCGCCTTCCGCGTTGTAGCGAACCAGCACCTTGGCAAACGTAGGCTGAAACGCCTCGATGTGCGCGGCAAAATCGTCGCCGTACTCGAAGTCGAACTCTTCCTGCCCGCTCTTTTCCACCGGGCAGGCAATGTGGTATCCGCTCGCCCGCGCATCGCGCAAAATCGCAGCGCCAAATTGCTCGTCCACAAGAATCCCGGCATCTTCCCGGCGCACACCGCCAGCCAGGGCAGCCTTGAAACCCTCGTAGATCAACTGCTTGGCCGCGGCAATCTGCGCCGTCTGCTCCGCGTTGAGCGCTCCGTGCCAGTGAAACATCCCGCTCTCAAACGAGCCGCGATGATCGAAGGGAAGAATGTAAAGCGGCCGTGTGTATCCGCGAATAGGCATCGCATCACCTCAATGATTTTTCGCTACTTCCAATTAGGATGCACAACAGCAGGACAAGTCCTCGAAATCCGTCTCAGAATCGCATCCGTATCTCTTCCAGAAACCTTCCATCCCCACAGACCGTCCCCATCTTCAAAAGCATCACCC
>JASHPD010000266.1 GCA_030038315.1 Acidobacteriaceae bacterium | reverse complement strand
CGCCACGGCGAGCAGACCGTCCACGCCCTCACGCGCTACGCCAACGTCTCCCAGCCAGCCGTCTCCAAGCACCTCACTGTTCTCAAGCGCGCCAGGCTCGTGCGTCACCGCCGCGAAGGCCGCGAAACCCACTACCGCGCCCATCCCGACGCACTCGCTCCCATGGTGGACTGGCTCCATCACTACGACGCCTTCTGGCGCGACCGCTTTAATCGTCTCGAAGCCCTCTTGGAAAGGATGGACAATGAGTAATACAGCAGAAACCCCCGACACGTTAGTCGTCGAACGAACCTTCCCCCACCCGCCGCAAAAGCTCTGGCGCGCCCTCACCGAGAGCTCGCTCCTCGCGCAATGGATGATGACCAACGACTTCGAGCCAACCGTCGGCCGCAAGTTCCAGTTCCGCGCCGAGCCCATGCCCCAGTGGAACGGCATCGTCGATTGCGAAGTTCTTGCCATCGACCCCATCCAGCGCCTCTCTTATATCTGGGGCGTCGGCGGAGGCAAAGCCGCCGGCGGCATGGAGTGGACCGTCCTCTGGACGCTCACACCCGTTGAAGGCGGCACACACGTCCGCATGGAGCAATCCGGCTTCAGCGCCAACCAGCAGGCCAATTACCAGGGCGCAAAATACGGCTGGCAGAAATTCTTCGCTGGCCTGGAGCACGTATTAGACCGCACCCTCGACGAGCACGCATAACAGGAGGGTTCAATGGAATCCGCACTCACACACATCGACGCCAAGATCCACGAGCTAGGCGACTGGCGCGGCCAAACGCTCGCAAAGGTGCGCGAAATCATCCACGCCGCAGACCCCGAAATCGTCGAAGAGTGGAAATGGGCCAAGCCCAAATCGCCGGGAACGCCTGTCTTCTCCCACGCCGGCATCGTCTGCACCGGAGAAACCTACAAGAACGCCGTCAAGCTGACTTTCGCCAAAGGAGCGTCGTTAGACGACCCCGCCGGCCTCTTCAACTCCAGCCTCGACGGCAACGTCCGCCGCGCCATCGACATCCATGAAGGCGACAAGATCAACGAAGCGGCCTTGAAGGCTCTCATCCGCGCCGCCGTAGCCCTCAACCTCGCGAGCAAAAGCAAGCCCCGCCGAGCCAGATAACGGTGCCCCATGTCTCCCGGGTTTGGAGACATGGGATACTCTTCGTCCCGGTTCCGGAAACCCCGGCGCGCACGGATGTGTCCCGTATCACATCCCTGTACGCAACCTATTGCCACCGCCCCGCCCATCCGTCGATACTGCCAATAGCCCTGTTTTTTGGCATTATTTCCTCAGTAGAAACGAGCGCAGATTTGGCGGAACGGACTTTGTACACGGCGCACCTTGAGAAAAAGGCGTGCATCTCGGAATCAGCCCAGTGCTATCACTTCGAGTTCGTTATAGACGAGCTTGAGAGCTTCCCCTTTATCTCGGGGCAGTTCATCTCCGCCGTCGCGCCGGACGCCAACGGCAAGCAGCAAACGCGTGCCTACTCCATCGCCTCGGCCCCCAAAGAAGGCAAGTCCGGCAACCGCTTCGACCTCTGCGTCAACCGTGTCGAAGGCGGCTTCTTCTCGAACTATCTCGCCGACCTTTCCATCGGCGCGACCGTCAAGTTCCACGGCCCCCATGGCCACTTCGTGCTCAAAGCGCCCGTAACGGACTCCATCTTCATCGCCACCGGCACCGGCATCGCTCCTATGCGCGCCTACGCCCAGTGGCTCTTCCCCGAGAGCGGAGAAGACCGCAGCGAAGGCAAGGAAATCTGGTGCGTCTACGGCACCCGCCACGAGCCCGATCTCTACTATCAGGAAGAGTTTGAAGCCCTCGCCGCCCGCAAGCCGAACTTCCATTACGTCTCCACACTCAGCCGCGCCGATAACGGCTGGACCGGCCTTCGCGGCTACGTGCAGGACCATGTCGCCACCATCGTCGAAGAGCGCGCCGCCAAGCTCGGCCAAACACTTCCTCTGCCCGCAGTCGATCCCGCCACGCCGCCCGCCGAGCTCAGCTTCGACATCCACTCCTACATCTGCGGCCTCAACAACATGGTCGCCGGCGTCCGTGAAAAGCTCTCCAGCTACGGCTGGCACCGCAAGCAAATCATCTTCGAGCGCTACGACTGAGTGCTGCGGCACGGCGAACTGCGCGCTCCGCGCGCCACGCTGCCATAGTGGCCCTCCCGCTGGCCGGGAACAGCGCTCCGCAACCATCAACAATCGAATAACAATGGGTGCCCCACGTCCCTCGCATCTGGGGACGTGGGAGGGAAGTTCGTTCCACCATGGTCCTGGGTGCCCCATGTCTCCCGGTTTTGGAGACATGGGAGGGAAGTCCATCCCTGCGTAAAAATCACCTTCACCCCTTGCATTCCAAGGGAAACCATGCAATCCTTCCCTTGCAATCAAAGGGGAGCCGATGCCCAAAGAAAAACTGGAGTTCTTCCGCGGCACGCTCGACGTGCTGATCTTGAAAGCGCTGGTCTGGGGCCCGCAGCACGGCTACGCCATCACCACCTTCATCCGCGAGCACAGCGGCTCCGTCCTGCTCGTTGAAGAAGGCACGCTCTACCCGGCTCTCTGGCGGCTAGAAAACAAAAAGCTCCTTGCCGCCGAGTGGGGCCTGTCGGAAAACAACCGCAAGGCCAAGTTCTACCGCCTCACCGCCGCCGGCAAAAAGCAGCTCCGCGAAGAGCTGGCCACCTGGGAAGCCTACGCCGCCGCTGTCTCCAAAGTGCTAAGCGCCACGCATCCCGTGCTAGGAGAAGGGCAAGCATGAATCCCGACCCGAACAAGCCGCCATTATGGCGCCGCTACGCCCGATTCTTCGGTGCCGACCCCGCAGCCGACGCCCGCGAAGAGCTAGCCTTCCATCTCGAATCGAAAACCGAAGAGCTCATCGCACAAGGCTGGAGCCCCGAAGCCGCGCGCAAAGAAGCCCGCCGTCAATTCGGCGAAATCCGCGCCATCGAGCGCATCGGAGCCGTCATGGGAGAAAAGATGGAGCGCAAACGCCGCCTCAAGGACTACGCCACCGATCTCGCCCACGACGTGCGCTACACCCTGCGCACCCTCCGCCGCGACGCCGGCTTCACCATGGTAGCCATAGCCATCCTGGCCCTCGCCATCGGCGCCAACATCGCCGTCTTCAGCGTAGTCAACACGCTCCTCCTGCGCCCGCTGCCCTTCCCCAACGCGCAGCAGCTAGTCTGGATCGCCCCGCCGCCCATGAAATGCGGTCTCTCCTGCGCAACCTACTCGTCCGACGCCTACGACGAATTCCGCTCCATGAGCCGCTCCTATCAGGACGTGACCGGCTACTTCGCTTTTTCCGACCAGGACAATTACCATCTCACCGGCCACGGCGACCCCGTTCCCCTCACAGCCATCGGCGTCATCTCCAACTTCTTTCAGGTTCTCGGCGTAAAACCCCAGATGGGCCGCCTCTTCACAGACGCCGACGCGCACGCAAGCCATGTCGGCGCGTCATCCGCCATTCTGATCTCGAACGCTTGGTGGAAACACCAGTTCGCCGCCGACCCCAACATCGTCGGAAAGACTGTCGATCTGGACGGCACGCAGGCTACCGTCATCGGCGTTCTCCCCGCCGGCTTTGACTTCGGCGCTGTCTTTTCCCCCGGCACAAAAGTAGACGCCTTCACCCCGGTCAACCTCGACGAAGGCCGTGACTGGGGCAACCTCTTTACCTTCCTCGGCCGCCTCAAGCCCGGCGTAACCGTCGAGCAGGCCCGCGCCGAAGCCGCAATCATCGCCCCCAAACTCTACTTCAATGCGAAATACCCTGACACTCTCGGCAACTACAAGGGCCAGGTCATCCCCGAACCGCTCAAGCAGTACGTCAGCGGCAAGCTCCGCCGCTCACTTATCGTCCTCTGGTCCGCAGTAGGAATGATCCTTCTTATCGCCTGCGTCAATCTCTCGAACCTGCTCCTCGCCCGCGCCGGCGCGCGCAGCAAGGAGTGGGCCATGCGCGGCGCACTCGGCGCCAGCCGCGCCCGCATCATCCGCCAGTTGCTCACCGAAAGCCTGATGCTCTCAATCTCGGGAGCAATCCTCGGCCTCATCCTAGCCGCCGCGCTGCTCTTCTGGCTTTCGCACCAGGGCTCCGTCGCCCTCCCGCTGCTCGCCGATCTCCGCATCGACAGCGCCGCGCTCATCTGGACGCTGTTGATCGCCATAACCGCCGCGCTCGTCTTCGGCATCGTGCCCGGAATGCGCATGGCCCGCATCAATTTCCAGGAAGCACTGAAAGACTCTGGCGCAGGCACAGGCCAGAGCCGCAAGCATGAGCGCATCCGCTCCATCCTCGTCGTCACGGAAGTAGCTCTCGCCTGCATGTTGTTAGTCGGCGCAGGTTTGTTGCTGCGCAGCTTCCTTAAAGTCGTCGATCTCGACCTCGGCTTCCAGCCCTCGCGCGCAGCCGCCGTCATCGTGGACTACGACGATAGCGTCCCCAACGACAAAACCGGCGTGCTCAGCGCACAAAAGCGTGGCGTCATCTTCCAGCAGATTCTCTCCCGCATAATGGCCATTCCCGGCATTCAGGCCGCCGGCACATCGGACTATCTGCCTCTCGGCCGCAACCGCGCCTGGGGCCTGCCAATCCCTCAAGGCAAAAATCCGCAGGACTACAAAGACCTGGTCGGCCCGCTCGTCTACGTCGTCTCGCCCGGTTACATCCGCGCCATGGGCATGAAGCTGCGCGGCCGTGACTTCACCTGGAACGATGGCCCCAACAGCCCCGGCGTTGTCCTTATCAGCAAAGCCATGGCCCGCTTCTTCTGGCCCAACGAAGACGCCGTAGGCAAAATCCTTGTTGGGCGCGGCAACCTCACCTCTCCTACGATGCGCGTCATCGGCGTCGTCGATGACGTCCACGCCGACAGCGTGGAAGGCGCAACCGGCTGGCAAATTTACTATCCGATGACGCAGACGAGCCCTCTAGCCGCGTACCTAGTCCTCCGCACCACGCTCCCGCCGGCAACTATGGCCGCAAGCGTGATGCACGTCTTGCGCACGCTGAATCCCAAACAAACCGCCGCCGAGTTCATGCCCATCCAGACGCTCGTGGACCACGCCAACTCCCCGCGCCGCTTCTTCATGCTGCTCGTAGTTTCATTTGCCACGCTCGGCCTGTTGCTCGCCGCGCTAGGCATCTACGGCGTCATCTCATACGCGGTAACGCGCCAGACGCAGGAGATCGGCATTCGCATGGCGCTCGGCGCAAGCGCGGGCCGAGTGCAGCGCCAGGTGCTGACGAACACGCTGCGGCTAGCTCTTGCTGGCATCGTCCTCGGCACCGCGGCCTCGCTCATCGCCTCGCGCCTCATCGCCGCCATGCTCTTCGAAGTCTCCCCGTGGGACACGAACACCTTCGCAGCGATGGCAGCGATTCTTATCACCGTAGCCATAGTGGCAGGCTATCTACCCGCACGCCGCGCCTCGCGCATCGATCCGATGGTAGCCTTACGCAGCAACTGAGAATGCGAATGCCTGGCTCAACTCCCCGCTAACTCGCTAACTTGCTTTCGCGCGTAGCGCGGCTGACTTGCTAAAACAGAAAATCGCACTTTATCGCGGGTGCACCACCCTCGCGGCGTCTTTGTTTTTGCCGCTAGGGTGGGAATGCACGCCACTTCGCTCTCCCATGATCGAGCTAAAAGCTAATAGCTAACAGCTTTACGGCAACGGCAGCCGCACCGTAGCGCGCGCTCCCTGCCCATCTTCGCGGTTGACGAGCAAAACCTCGCCGCCATGCGCCCGCGCAATTTGCTGCGCCAGCGCAAGTCCCACGCCGCTGCCCTTCGGCTTAGTCGTATAGAAGGGCACAAAAAGATTTTCCGCATTCGCAATGCCGAGCCCGGAGTCTTCGATGCTGATCCAAGCGGAATTCTCGGCAACGCGCGCGGAAACGCGAACCATCTGGACATGGTTTTGGGCATGATTTTCGAGCGTTGCGTCCGCCGCGTTGGCAAGCAGATTAATCAGCATCTGCTCCAACTGATCTGGATCGGCATGAAGCGTGATCGCAGGAACCGCATCAAGCTGCACAGCAACGCGCTGCTCCAGCAAAACAACGCGCTCCAGCAGCGGCGCCAGAGCGACATTGCGCAGGCTAGGCGGCGGAAGCTGCGCAAGCTGCCGGTACGACTGCACAAAACGATGCAATGAATCCGCGCGGCTCTCCATCACGCCAAGCCCGCGCCGAAAGCTGCGCTCCGTGTCCTCATCCAGGCCCATCGTGTCCACGCGCATCAGCAGGCTTCCGGCAATCGACTTGATCGGAGCAAGCGAATTCGATAGCTCATGCCCGAGCACGCGAATCAACCGCTTCCACGCGGCCTGCTCTTCTTCCTGCAGCGGCACGCTCACGTCGGCCAGCAGCAGCAGCGTATGCGGCACGCCATCCTGCCGAAACGCGGCCTTGCGCAGCAGCCATCGCGTGGATTTCGTTCCAAAGCCATGGATGGTCTGGTCCGGCGCGCTTAGAAAGCCTTCCATCCCAAGCTCCGCCGCCGTGCGCCCAAAGCTGCGCGCATAAGGCCGGCCCAGCAGTTGTGTTCCCGCCTCGTTGATAAGCTGCAAAACGTTGTCGCGGTCAAAGGCGAAGAGCGGCGCGTGCATCACCTCAAGAATGCGCGCCAGCAGCGCCGTCGCTTCAAGCGAGCGCACGCGCTGCCCCTGCAGCAGATCGGCCAGCGCGTTGACTTCGGCGGCGAGCTCGCCGAGCGGATCGCGCGTATTGGCGCCTCGCGCGCGAAAGGAGTAGTCGCCCTCGCGCAGGGACGCAATCACATTGGTGAGCGTCTGCAACGGGCGCACAAGGCTGTCAATCAACGCGGCGGAGATAAGCGCAAGATACAGCAGCAGGCAGGCTACGATCAGCAGGCTGGTGGCAACGTCGAGCTTCTCACGCAGGATCAGAAGGAGAATGAAGACCAGCGCGGGCAGCGCAAGCGCGGCGCAAAAGAGCCACGCCCGGCCGAAAGCCGAGCGCGGCTTGCCACTCGGCCTCTCGCGCTCATATTCCATATTTTTCGATGCGGCGATAGAGCGCTGCGCGGCTCAGGCCAAGCGATTCGGCCGCCTGCGAAATGTTGCCGTCGCAGCGGCGCAGAACGCGGCGGATGAGCTGCGCCTCCATCTCTTCGATGCTCATCGTATCAGCCGATGGAGCCTGCGGGCGCGCCAAGACGATCGAAAGATTTGCCGGTTCGATCTCTTCACTGCGCGCCAGCAGCACGGCGCGCTCCACGGTGTGCTCCAGCTCGCGCACATTGCCCGGCCAGGCGTACTGCATCATCATCTGCATCGCCGCAGGCGAGAATCCCGCAATCTGCTTGCGATACCGCGTACGGCTGCGCCCCAGAAAATGCGCGGCCAGCGGCGGAATGTCCTCACGCCGGTCGCGCAGCGCGGGCAGATGAATCTCCACGGTATTCAAGCGAAAGAGCAGATCCTCGCGGAAGCTGCCTGCCTTGGCCTCTTCGTGCAGATTCGCATTCGTCGCCGAAAGCACGCGCACATCCACCCGCCGCGTGTGCGAGGAGCCCACGCGCTCCAGCTCGCCCGTCTCCAGCACGCGCAGCAATTTAGCCTGCTGCCGCGGCGGAACATTGGCAATCTCATCCAGAAAGAGCGTTCCGTTATTCGCCAGCTCAAAACGCCCGATGCGGTCTGTGCGCGCATCCGTAAACGCGCCCTTCACATGGCCAAAAATCTCGCTCTCGAATGTCCCTTCCGGCAAGCCGCCCGCGTTTACAGCCACCAGCGGCATCCGCGAGCGCGGCGATGCCGCATGAAGCAGCTTGGCGACAATCTCTTTTCCGGTGCCATGCTCACCGGTGATGAGAACATTCGCATCCGAAGGCCCCACCTGCGCGATCAGCTCCAGCACCGGCTGCATCGCCGGCGCGCCGGCCACAAACTCCGGCATTCCCTCCGCGCGCAGCAGCCGGTTTTCGAGCTCAAGCTGCCGCGCGCGCCGCAAAGCCTGGTGCAGCTCCGCGTGCACGCGAATCAAGCTGAGCAGCCGCTCATTCTCCCAAGGCTTCTGCAGAAAGTCGCGCGCGCCGCGCTTCATGCTCTCAACGGCAAGATCGATGTTGCCCCACGCCGTCATCACAATCACCGGCAGCCGCGCATCGAGCTCCTGAATGTGCGCCAGCAGGTCCAGTCCTTCCTGCCCGGATGTCGTGTCGCGCGTGTAATTGAGGTCGATGAGCAGCACGTCGTAGTCGCGCTCGGCGAGCGCTTCCATCACAAGCTGCGGCGAGCGCACCGTATGGACCGCGATGCCCTGCGGCTCCAGCAGCAGCTCAACGGCCTCCAGAATATGCGGCTGATCGTCGGCCACCAGCACGCGAATCTTTTCCTGCTTAGTTGGAATGGCTTGCCTCCACAACCTTGCGCGGGCATCGGCAATCGAGATGCCGTAATCCTCAAGCATAGTGCCCGCGGCGCGCTTTCTCTCGATGCGGTCTTGTTCTCAGGCTGTTTCGCTTCCTGCAAACAGCGCGGATGCTTTCAGCTATCTACGGCGCATGTGTCACTACTCCCGTTTTCGCGTCGTCGATCGAGACTCCCATCTGCTGCAGCGTTTCTCCGGTGGCCCGGTCGATATCCACCTTTGCCTTCTCATAGGCTGCCTGTGCGGTCACCAGGGCGGATTCGGCAATCGACAGGTCGTGCTCCGCGGCCAGCGTATCGCTGCTGGACTTGGCCCCGAGTTTCTGCTCCTGCTCGGTAACTTCAAAGACATGCTGTGCCAGGTCGCGGGCCTGCTGCGCGGCATCCACGCGGGCCTGCGCCTGCTGCAGCGCAAACTGCGAGTTGCGCACGTCGAAGCGGATGCTTTTCTTCTGCTCTTCGTAGGTGATCTGCCTCTGCCGGAATTCCAGCACGGTTCGAAATTGATCGGCCTTGGCGACGCGGTTGCGAAGAGGGATCTGCAGAGTCATCCCGACCTGGTATTCCGGCGAAGAGTAATTGAAGGTATTCGCGAACATGCCTCCGAATCCCGTAGGGAGATTGGTTGCACACTCGGCAGCGCTCAGATACTGGGTGCA
>JASHPD010000265.1 GCA_030038315.1 Acidobacteriaceae bacterium | reverse complement strand
GGCCGGGAAAATGCTCAAGTCAGGAATCTGGCTCCATCTTTACCTCTTCGGCCAGGGCAACGGACTCTCCAGCCTCCGCTCGAGAATTTTAGCCTCTGCCTTAAAGCCAACAAGCTGGCGCATCCAGTCGCTTTCCTGCTCGCAGGCGGCCTGCGGAACCAGGCCGATCAGCTCACCCTCCGCCACGGTGGTTTTGTGACGCGCCGCCAGAGCGGCCACTCGGGCATATACCTGCGAAACCGGCGTAACCTCAAAATCCGTAATGTTCATCGTGAGCTGGGCGCGGCCGTGGGCCAGCACGCCGAGAGCTTTGACGCCCTTGAATCCGCCGCCGGAAGCGCGGATCTCGCGCGCAATCGCTCGGGCAATCGCAACATCCGCCGTGTTGAGGTAAACGTTATAGGCAATCAGAAACTTCCGCGCCCCAACGGCGCTGGCTCCCGCCGTCGGGTGCAGCCCCGGACCGCCAAGGTCGGGCCTGCGCGAAGCCTCCTTGCGCACCGCATCGCGCAGGCCTTCAAACTGTCCCTTGCGAACGTCTTCGAGATTCGCGCGGTCCGGCCTTGCCGCCGCGGCCTCATAAAAATAGACCGGCACGCCGAAGCGCCGCCATATCTCCATCCCGGCCTGGCGAGCCAGCAGCGCGCACTGGTGCAGCTTGATGCCGGAGATCGGCACAAACGGAATCACATCCGCCGCGCCAATCCGCGGGTGGACGCCTTTTTGAACGGTCAGGTCGATCAGTTCAGCAGCCTTTCCCGCCCCGCGTATTGCGGACTCAACAACCGCCGAAGGCGGCCCCGCAACTGTCACCACGGAGCGGTTGTGGTCTGCGTCCATCGACCAGTCAAGAAGATGCACGCCGTCGACGCGCATCGCGGAGACGATGCTCTCGACCTTGCGCGCATCCATCCCTTCCGAAAAGTTCGGGACGCACTCGACGATGGAATCCGCTTCGCTCATCGGGGTACGGGGTACAGGAAACCGGGTGCAGTTGACGAGGATTTGGCAAACATCTTCAAGAGACGAAGTATGTTTTTGTACCCTGCACCCTGTACCCCGTCCCCTGCCTTTCTTTACTTCCAGAATGTGTAGCCGACCTGAACCTGCACACTGCCGTTGACGCCGGGGTTTCTGTCTCCCAGCGAGGCGGAGGAAATATGCACCCCGTAAACGCCAATGTCAATGGAGCGGCGCGAGCGCGTAAAAATGTGAACGCCGCCGCCGCCCTGCGGCGAAAAATTCCACACCGACGTGCCGCCCGGCGTGCCGTGGGGAACAAGAGTGTCCGGCGGAAATTTGTGCGTGGTGTAAATTAGCCCGCCCGCAGCCTGGAACCACGGCTGCACGCGATGCCCATGCGTCCCGAAGTTCCAGCGGAAGATCACCGGCGTAACGCTGACGCCCGAGTAATGCCCGCCGCCAACCTCCAGCGTGCAGGAGCCATTGGAGGGCGTAGGAACGGGAATGGGGCACGAGCTGTAGAACTGCGTGTGCGGCGCCGGCGTCCAGGCCTGCCACAGCGGCATGATGTTGCCGGCCAGCTCGAACTGCCCGCTCAGAAAGCCCGCATGGACAACCGGCGTGAGCACCTTGCCCATCTCAAAGCCGCCCATCAGAAAATGAAAATCCGAGCGCACCCCCGCGCCGTTGCCGTAGTTGAGAAACGGTCCCATCGTCCACGGCTCCTTGCCGCGCAGCTCGCCAACGGGGTCCTGCGCAACCAGCGGCAACGCGAATGCGATAAGAAGTACGGCAAGAAGGAATTTCGAGAATCGGGGCTGGATTCGGAACTGGATTCGCGTCAAGGATCTTCTCCGCAAAAAAGTCATGCAACAAAAGAATTAGATGAAAAAGGCCGCCTCAAGTGGCGGCCTTTTCAAATCACTGGAAGGTCCGCCTCAACCCGCCACCTGCTCCATCTGCTCGGCGTCCATATCGAAGTTCGAGTAGACATTCTGCGTGTCGTCGAAGTCTTCGAGAGCATCGAGAAGGCGCATCATGGCATTAGCCGGAGCTCCTTCGAGCTTGGTATAGGTGGAAGCGATCATCGTCACTTCGCTCGCCACGGTGGGAATGCCGGCAGCCTTCACGGCTTCCAGCACGCTTTCATAGGCCGCAGGCTCGGTGAGAATCTCCCACGTGTCGCCTTCGTCATTCAGGTCTTCACCCCCGTGCTCCAGCACGATGTCCGTAAGCCGCTCTTCGCTCGCCGCAGATTTCTCCACGGCAATGAGCCCCTTCTTCGAGAACATGTGCAGAACCGAGCCGGTTGAGCCGAGGTTTCCGCCGTTCTTCGAGAACATGTGGCGGATTTCCGAGACCGTGCGGTTGCGGTTGTCGGTCAGGACATCGACAACGATCGCTACGCCGCCGGGACCGTAGCCCTCGAAGGTGATCTCTTCGTAGTTCACGCCTTCGAGCTCGCCGGTGCCGCGCTGGATGGCGCGCTTGATGTTGTCGGCAGGCATGTTTTCGGCCTTGGCGGCCAGAACGGCGGTGCGCAGGCGCGGATTGCCGTCGGGATCGCCGCCGCCGGATTTGGCGGCGATGGTGATTTCCTTGATGAGGCGGGTGAAGGTCTTGCCGCGCTTGGCGTCCAGCGCGCCTTTCTTGTGCTTAATCGTGGCCCATTTGGAATGGCCGGACATGGGAAAAACCTCGGGTTTAGCTTGAAATCGACTGCCGGTGCAGGTTTGCACCACCGTTCAAAGTATAACAGGGGTTGGGAATCCCAGGACCAAACGGCCGGGATCGTGATGCAATGAAATTACCATGACGCCAACGATCACAATGACAGACAAGCCGGATGCGGCCAGTGTGCAAATGCTGGTGCGCGAATTGATTCAGTTTAATGAGCAGCAAGGCGGACCAAGAAATATGCAGCCGCTCCTTTTGCTGGTGACGAACCCGGAAACCGGCGAAACACTCGGCGAGCTGTACGGCGCAACGGTCTATGACCGGCTCAAGGTCGAGCTGATCTACCTGCCCGAACAGTTGCGAGGCAAAGGCATGGGAAGCAGACTGATGAAACAGGCCGAAGAGGAAGCCTTGCGGCGCGGCTGCAGAGGAGTTTTTCTGGATACCTTCGACTTTCAGGCGCGAGGATTCTATGAAAAATTGGGATATTCGGTGTATGGCGTACTGACGGATTTCCCGCCTGGACACAGCGTGTTTTCGATGCAGAAAACATTAAAGATCGACTAAGCATCCGGAGACGAACCTGCAATAGAAAGAAGTTGCTTCCCGCGAAACTGCCGCCCATGATGCAATGAAAGAACGATG
This sequence comes from Acidobacteriaceae bacterium, assembly GCA_030038315.1. Taxonomy (GTDB): domain Bacteria; phylum Acidobacteriota; class Terriglobia; order Terriglobales; family Acidobacteriaceae; genus Telmatobacter. The sequence continues at coordinate 3,308 of JASHPD010000265.1, read as the reverse complement.
CCGACTACACAACGTGCGCAGCGAATCCTTCTTGCGAGCATTGGGTCTTTGGGCGATCTACACCCTGTCCTTGGGTTGGCGCTTGAGTTGAAACAGCGCGGCCATAGTGTGTGCATTGCGAGCACGCCGTTTTACTGTGACAAGGTAAATGCGTTTGGATTGGAGTTCCAGCCGTTGCGTCCGGCGTGGGACCCGACCGAAACCAGTCTGATTGCGCAATGCGAGAGCATCCGGCGTGGACCGGAGGTTCTGCTGCGCAGGATGGTGTTGCCTCATTTGCGGGATACCTATACGGACCTGCTCGAAGCCGCAAAAGATCGGGATGCAATGGTGGCTGGTGAGTTGGTATTCGCCGCTCCGCTGGTTGCGGAAAAGCTGGGACTGCGCTGGGCTTCAGCGACTCTGTCTCCCTGCTCCTTCCTCTCCGCTTATGACCCGCCGGTGTTGCCGCCCGTGCAGGAACTGGAATACCTGAGAGGCGCAGGGCCGGGCTTTCATCGCATTCTTCTGCGCCTGAGCAGAGCCGCCACCAACCACTGGTGGAAGCCTATTCGGGAACTGCGCCGCAAGGAAGGATTGGGCCCTGGCGGCAATCCCCTGTTCGAAGATAAATTCTCAAAAGATCTGGTGCTGGCGTTGTTTTCAAAGGCGCTGGCGCAACCGCAGCCGGACTGGCCGGCAAATACGGTTCAGACGGGATTTGTGTATTACGACCGCATGTACAAGGAAGATTCTCTTCCGAGCGATCTAGTGAACTTTCTTGATTCCGGCACGCCGCCCATTCTTTTTACGCAGGGCTCGACAGCGGTACACAACCCCGGAAAGTTTTATGAAACGAGCGTGGAGGCGGCGCGGAGACTTAGACAGCGCGCGCTCTTGCTTGGAGCGCATGAGGCAACTTATGGCTCCGGGCCGGATGTGTTTGCGGCTGGATATGCGCCATACTCGCAGGTCTTTCCGTGCTGTTCCGTGATTGTGCACCAGGGTGGAGTGGGAACAACGGCGAATGCCATGCAAGCTGGACGGCCGATGCTGATTGTCCCTTACGGATGGGACCAGCCAGACCAGGCAGCGCGCGTAGTGCGTATGGGCGCGGGCTTAACAATTGCGCGGACGCGATATACGCCGCGACGCGCGGCAGAGACGCTGCGGCGGTTGATTGATGAGGAGTCGTTTGAGATGCGCGCAGCTAAGGTACGAGAGGAAATGCAGGCGGAAGATGGTCTTGCTTCCGCCTGCGATGCCGTGGAAGAGTTGCTCTGCCGGTAGCAACGTTACAACAAATTGTTTCCGTCGTCGTAGCCGCCGCTGTCGTCCAGCGAGACGTTATCCACGCTGTTGTCGTAAGCGGCGGAGTCGTCGTTCAGGCTGCTGTCGGCGTAGCCGGCATCGCTGCGGTCGTCGTAGCGATCATTGCCGGCGTTGAAATCTCCGCCTGAAAAATCGCGCTGTTCATGCTCGCCGGAGTCGCCGTAGTAGTTGTTGACGACTTCTTCGGTGGGACGGTCTGCTCCGAAACCTGGGCCAAAACCACTGCCAAAGCCGCCGAAGCCTCCACCGAAACCGCCGTATCCGCCGCCAAAGCCACCGGCAACGCCGTGAACCAGCGACTCGACGCCCTCAAACGCCAGCGCTCCCGCTGCTACGCCTGCAGCGGTCTGCACGGCTCCGCGCAGGAAGCTCGGCTGGCCCATTACTACAGGCCCGCCCATCGGCGCGGCTGCGGGAATGTATTGCGGAGCGGCGTACTGCGGATATTGCTGCGCAGGAGGCGCGTACTGCTGGACCGGCTCGTATGGAGGCGCCTGCTGGTATTGCGGTTGCATTGGCTGGGGCTGTGGTGCGGGTTCGTGTTCGCCGAGAAGCCGTCCCAGAAAGCTGGTGGCTTTCGCGGGCTGCGGATGCTGCGCCTGCGCAAGCTGTTGTTGAAGCTCATTCACCTGCGCCTTGGCGTGCTGCAAGGCAATGTCCTGCACGAGAACCGTTTGCGCCAGAATATAAAGCGCATCCGGGTTAGCACCCAATTCCCTGCCGAGCAGGTTCTCGGCGTCGGGGTCTTTTTCCTGGAGCTGGGTCTGGTTGATCCGCTGCGTGAGCTGGACCAAAAGCTGCTGTTCCTGGGGAGTCACTTCGAGTCAAACCTCCGGCAGAAGCCAACTGACGCGGCGCTGCCTCTGCCGATTCAGACGCAGTTTCGCAGAGGAAGTTGCCCTACCGCTTGGGGTATACGGATTAAGCTGTGTTGGAGTTCCCTCAGGGTACGGGGTGCGGGGTACAGGGTACAAGAACGAAGCCGGGTGCCCCACGTCTCGACTTTGAGACGTGGGATCGCGCTGCAGCTTGTTCCCCCACTCCTGGTTCTCCCGAAAAAATCAGGCGTTGTCATTCTGAACGAGGCACTTTTCCGCAAGGGAAGGATGCGCGGTTGTTCTTGTACCCTGTACCCCGCACCCCGTACCCTGTTTCTACGCCATTGCGAAGGCGCGAACGGTCTCCTTGCGAACCGTCAGCTTTTCAATGAGGTCATACTTGACTTCATACCCGCGCCCCGACGTGTCGGAAATCTCAATCTCACCCTTCGGCGTAACCGTAACTTCCGGCTCGATGATGTCTTCCTTCCAGTAGCGGGCCGAAGCCGAAACATCCCCCGGCAGCGAGAAATTCTCCAGCGTAGAAAGCGCAATGTTATGCGAGCGGCCCACGCCGGACTCGAGCATTCCGCCGCACCAGACCGGGATGCCTCGCTCCTGCGTGGCGTTGTGCACGGCAATCGCCTCGGAGAAGCCGCCCACGCGGCCTAGCTTGATATTGATAATCCCGCAGGAGCCCATCTCGATCGCCGCCAGCGCGTCGCGGCGGTTGTGGATGGCTTCGTCAAGGCAGATCGGCGTCTCCAGCCGCTTCTGCAAGAGCGAGTGGAAGTAGAAATCGTCGTGCCACATCGGCTGCTCGATCATCAGCAGGTCAAACGCATCCCACGTGGCAATATGGTCGGCATCGCGCAGCCGATACGCCGAATTCGCATCGCAGCTCAGCGTGATGTCCGGCCAGCGATGACGAACGGCCTCGAAAACCTCCACATCCCATCCCGGCTTGCACTTCAGCTTGATGCGCTGGTATCCGGCGGCAAGCTCTTTCTCAATCACGGCCAGCAGATCGGGAATGGTCTTCTGAATGCCGAGCGAAACCCCGCATGGAATCACATCGCGGACGCCGCCCAGAAGCCGCGAGAGCGGCAAGCCTTCGCGCTGCGCTTCAAGATCCCAAATCGCATTTTCGAGCGTAGCCTTCGCCATGCGATGCCCGCG
>JASHPD010000022.1 GCA_030038315.1 Acidobacteriaceae bacterium | reverse complement strand
CATGCTAACCCATTGCCGAAAGCTGTTCCCGGGATCGTTGCGCGCCCCGCCGGCGCCTGATTTCCCGACGGGTTGCCTTGTTATAATTCGAGAGTCAAAAGCATTACCGAACCCGGTGCGAAGCCGGGCGTTTTACGGTATGTTTCGTGCGGTTGCGCCGCACTGGTTGTTTATCCTGCGGCCGCGTCCAGTCGCCGCGCTTTGCGTTGAGGGAAGAATTTTGAAGAAGAGCAGTTTTTGGATCAGCGCCGCCGCTGCGCTCGCTCTGGCCGTGGTGCTGGCCGGTTGCGGACAGACCTACTACTTTGCCGGCCGTACGTTGCCCCCCAGCGGGCTTACCAACCGCGTGATGGTCGCCATTCAGAATCCCTCCGCATTGAGCAAGGGTGCGTTGCAGATTCTCGACGCTTACTACGACACGCGCTACGCATACAACAGCACCACCAAGACCTTCAGCATCTCCGGCTACTCGGGCGCGCTTCCCTGCTCGATCCAGAACATGCCCGAAGAAACGCTTGGCGCTATCTACGGCTGCGGCGACGGCTCTTTTGCCTATATCAACTACGAGAAGGAAAGCTCCAGCGGCACGCAGGCCAACCTGCCCGCGAGTTCGTCGAGCATCTTTACCACGCGGAACCAGAGCTACGTTTTCTCCGCCAGCATCAGCAGCAGCGTGTTAACCGTCATCGACAAGAGCAGCAGCTCAGGCGCGGTCTACAACCTCAGCCTTCCGGGCGCTTACCGCGTGAGCGTGAATGCGGGCGGCTCGGTAGCACTGGTCTTCGTGCAGAACTCCAACAACGCCTATTACCCGCAGAAGCTGAACGCTTCGCAGTCGCTGGCCTACTCCGGCGGCCCGAGCACATGGCCCACGGGAGCGGTGGATTGCGAGCCGAAGAATCAGCCGGGATGGTGCCTTTTCGAAGCGCTTGACCCCTCGACCAAGCAGCCGCTCACCTTTGACCGGCCGGTGAAGGCTGTATTTTCCAATGACGGCAGCACGGCTTACGTGCTGAGCTGCGGTCCGGAGTGCGGCGGAGGCACGTCTTCTGTCTCGCTGCTGCCTGTGGCGCCCATGATCTTCCTGCCGAACCAGAGCTCGGGGACATTGCCTACTCAGACCGCGCTCTCGACAAATTGCGGCTCAGCGGCGAACCTGACTTCCTGCACGCTGCCGGTTCCGGGCGGAGCGAGCAATGCGCTGGTGGACAGCTCGACGATGTACGTCACCGGGCAATGCCTGGCTTCGACTTCGCTCTCCAGCGGTTCGCCACAATGCGCCGCCAGCAGCGGCGGCTCGTCGAGCGGGCTCTTTACGGGCAGCCTTACCGTGCTGAATCTTGCGCCCGGCTCCGGGGCGACCGTTACGGCGGGCAATACGGTTTCGATCAGCGACGGCGTTCCGGCGGGGCCGACGCGGATGATTGAAGCCGACGAGAACACGCTGTGGATCGGCATGACGAAGTGCACGAACGGGGCGCGCTACGCGAATGGGCTCTCCTACGGCTGCCTGACGATGTACAACGAATCGACGGGCGCGGTTACGCTGCTGCCCTACCTGGGCGACGCTACCGGCATCGCAGCCGTTACGGGCCTGGATAAGATCTACGCCGCGATCGGCGGGCAGGTGTACATTTACACCACGGCGGCCAGCCCCGTGGAGCTGAATAACCAGTACGTGACGGTGACCGGCACCGCTTATGACGTGGCCTACATGGATGCTCCGAGCGACAGCGACAATACTGTCTACTAAGAGCCGGATGGATTGGCGAAAAGCGCTCCTTCGGGGGCGCTTTTTTGCTGCCTGCGCGTATTTCCTGTGGAAGTTTGTCTCCTAAACTGACTGTTTTGTTTGGGTTGTTGAGGGCTTCACAGCGGCTGTGGAGATTTTGCGGAATGGCTTGCCTGTGCGGCTGTGGGAGCGCGTTTTGTAAGCTGCCTGGTTTGAGTGGGTTGCGGGTTCTCCTTTGCGGCCCGGCTCACAGCGACACATAGATGGGCTGTTGCAGGTTCGGTTTTGTATTCATGTAAGTTGTTATTTTTCATCGATCTATGGAATAGCGTGTTCGTGCGCTTTGCGCATAGCAAGTTAGCGGGCCAGCGATTTCTTTTCAGCCCACAGAACCACAGACTCTGGTGGTTTATGAAAAATTTTTCGGAATGTTCCTGAACGCAAAAGGCCCGGTTCGGGTGGGAACCGGGCCCTGGTTTTTTACTGCTGATTTCAGTGTGGCATATCTGGGCATAATTCTTTGCAAAATTCGGGGAAGAAATTTTGAGATTTTTGCGATCCCACCCTTGCGACAAAAACAACTGCGTCGCAAGGATGGGGCACCCACTGTATTGCTGGTGCAGGCGAAGAGCAAAAGCAAAGGCAAAAGCAGGTCCTTCGCTCCGCCTGAAAAGCGGCTGCGCTCAGGATGACACCGCACAATGGGGCGAAGGCGTTGAGAGATTGGAGCGGTGGGAGCGTGGGATAGCATAGACCAAGTTATGGCTGCCGATTCCCTTGCTGACATTCTTGCGATTGCCGCGCACCGCGACGACGTGGAGCAGACCTGCGGGGGCACGCTGCTGCGCTCGGCTTCTCGGGGGCTGCGCACTGCCATTCTGGACCTCACGCAGGGTGAAGGCGGGACGCGCGGGAGTGCCGAAGATCGCGCGCGCGAAGCAGCGGAGGCTGCGAAGATTCTGGGCGTGACATGGCGGCAGGCGCTGGATTTGCCGGATGGGGCGATTGCGAACACGCTTGAAAACCGGCTGAAGATCGTGCGCGTGCTGCGCAAGGTTCGCCCGCGGGCGGTGATTCTTCCCTACTGGCAGGCTCGGCATCCGGATCATGCGATTGTGGCCTCGCTGGGGTATGAGGCTTGCTTTCTTTCCGGGCTGGCGAAGATTGATACGGGGACTGCGCCGCATCGGCCATTCAAGATTGTCTATGCGAGTCTGTATGCGGATGTGCGGCCCAGCTTTGTTGTAGACATTACGCCGTTCATGGAACAGCGGCTTGCTTCGCTGATGGCGTATCGCTCGCAGTATGCGAATCAGGCTTCGGGGAGTGGGCTCTTTGTGGCTGAGGAAGAGATTCGGGAGCGGACTTTTGCCGAGGCTCGGCATTATGGGCTGCTGGCGGGAGTGAAGTATGGCGAGCCGTTTGTGCAGAAGGAAGTCGGGTTGGTGGATGATTTGACGCTGCTTCCGGTGCAGTCGATTTGAGGCGGAGCGCTTGTTAATCCCACCCTTTCGGCAAAGAACGCCGAAAGGATGGGGCACCCGGCACCCGGCTCATCCCCGTGCAATCCATTTAACCGGACGGGCGTTCCGCCGCATTCATCCTAAAAACGCATGGCGCATCCGCCTGCCGGAGGACTTCCAGCGCCGTACGACCTCATACACAATCGTGGTGGTGTAGGTAACGGTAATCCACACGCAGACAGCTTCCACCGGAAGCCCGCTCCACGCCACAACGTAAATTCCCAGCATCTGCGTATGCTGATATCCCCACCAGCCGTAAGGCAGGCCGAGCGTTGCTTCCCACAGCAGGCTTGTGAGCAGAATGAAGAAGAGCGTCAGGCTGAATGCGCGCCAGTTGATGACCGGAAGCGCCGAGGGCAGAAGCAGCGAGGAAGGGCCCAGAGCCGCGGCAACCAGAAAGATGAAATAGCCCGGAAAACCCGGCCCGCCCATGACAAACCTGCGTAAGAGAATCGCACCGCCGATCAGCACAACCGCCAGAATCAGCGATAGCGGGTGAAAGCTGAGCAAACGCTTGAAATTCGTGCGCTCCGCCGCGTCGACCGGCACGCTGTAAGCCTTTAGCCAGTATTCGTCCAGCCAGATATAGATCAGCAGCACGGCAACAAAGCCTGTGAGATAGAAGAGATACTCTTCCACGGGCACGCCGCCGCCGAGCGCCGGAGCCTTGATCTGCAAAGTTGCCTTCGGATTCGGGAAGGTAAGAAATGAGCGCGCGAAGAAGAAATCAAGAGCCGCGCCGAGAGGAAAGAGAATCGCAATGGTCCACAGAAAGGACTTGCGCGAAATCTTCAAATGCTCAATCGGCACGAGCCAGCCCAGAATGATGAGCGCGGGCAGAATAAAAAGCAGCAGGCTGATCGTGTACCCGAAGGGCGACGCGCCACTCAGCGCTCCCGGCACCGCAGGCGAAACATGAACCGTGCCCAGCGTAAGCCCTGCCGGAAGGCCGAGCATTATCAGCATAACCAGCACCAGCACAAAGCTCATGCGCGGCGATGCGCCTTTCTGTGCCATACGCGCTTTCCCCTGGGAAATGAAATAAAGAATTGGGCCGGAGGATACAGGATCGTGCGCACTGCGCGAAAGGATTTTCCGCGCGAAAGCCGCAAGAGCAAAGAGGCGGTCCATCCTCCCACAAGGAACGGACCGCCTCGTTTGCATTCCGGGCGCGCGCGCCGGAAACTGAATTTCATCCCACAGCCAATGTTTTTCCCTGTCCCCTGTACCCTGCCCCCTGCTTTCACAGCGTTCGCTTGAAGAGCGGCGTGGCGAGGAACAACGCGCCGAAGCCGAAGGCAAAGAGAAACAGCAGATCCCTCTGGATCGAGACGAAGTCTCCGTCCCTGAGCAGGATCGACTGGAAGCCGTGAATGGCGTAGGTGAACGGGTCCACCACGGCGATGGCGCGGAGCCACTTGGGAAAAGCCGTGATGGGATAGATGGCGCCGGATGGGAAGTAGAGCAGCGTGTTGAGGACGCCGAACATGGCGCGCGGCACCAGCGGGTCGTCGACGCGCACCATCATGAGGAACATCATGCCGTTGAAGGCGATGGATGTGCCGACGATCAGCAGCAGAAGGTTGATGATCGCCTCGGGATGGAAGATGACGCCGAGGCCCGCCATGAGCGAGCCGATGGCGGTGATGCAGATTCCGGCGAGTACGGCCTTGAGCGCGCCGGCTACGTTGAGGCCCATGACCATTTCCAGCTTGCTGATGGGCGTGACGAGATAGCCCTCGTGGACGCCGCGGGCCTTGTCGTCGATGTAGAGCATTCCGCCGCCGATCATGACGGAGATGTACATGGCCAGGCCGATGCAGCCGGAGAGCAGGTACTTCATGTACTGGACGTAGGGGTAAAGCTCGACGATTTCGAGCGCGATCTGCTTGACGACGCGGTCCTGGATGACGGGCTGGTTGAGCGCGTCCACCAGCGACTGCATTTCGGTTTCGATGGCGCTGCTGACGAACTGGTCGGTGTTATCGACGACGAGGCCGATGCGCGGGGCGTCGTTGGCGTAGACGCGGCGCGAGAACTGCGCGGGGATGATGACGGCGGCATCGATACGGCCTTCGCGCACATCTTCCCGGGCCAGGTTCTCATCGTCGTAGTCAACCGTGGTGAAGGTCTTGATGTTGACGGCGATGGCGTCGAAGGCTTCTTTGACCTTGACGGCTTCGGGGCCGTGGTCGTGATCGACGACTGCGACCCTGGTGCCGGTGATCTTGCCGCCGAAGGCGTTGCCGAGGATGAAGAGCTGCACGAGCGGCAGCATCAGCGACATAATCATGAGGACGGGCGAGCGGAAGAACTTGCGCATCTCGCGCTCGACGATGGCGAAGAAGCGGTTCATGGCTTAAAAGGCTCCTTCCTTGGCCGGCATCCGGAAGACGGCTTTGACCTGCTCGTCGCGTAACTGGCGGCCGGTGTAATGAACGAAGACGTCATCGAGCGAGGTGTTCTGCACGCTCAGGCTGGTGAGCTGCTCGCTGAGCTTTGAGGCCATTTCCACGAGCTCGGTTGTGGTCTGCGAGCCGTTGCCGGTGAGGATGCGGTAGACGCCGGCGGATTGCGATTGCACGTCGGTGACGCCGGCGAGCAAGCGCAGGCGCCCAGGCCACTGCTCGTCTTCGCGGTTGAACTGCACTTCGACGACTTCCGAGCCGGGGACGCTGCGCTTGAGCTCGACGGGCGTGCCGAGCGCGACCAGCATGCCGTGATCGACGATGGCGATGCGGTCGCACAGCCGGTCGGCTTCTTCCATGTAGTGCGTGGTGAGCAGCATGGTGAGGTTGCGATTTTTTTTGAGGTTGTTGAGCATCTCCCAGACGGCGATGCGGCTTACGGGGTCAAGGCCGGTGGTGGGCTCGTCGAGAAAGAAGATGCGCGGGTTGTGGACGAGGCCGCGCGCGATCTCAAGACGGCGGCGCATACCGCCGGAGAGAGTTTTGGTTTCCGCGGCGCGCCATTTGATGAGGTCCACGGCTTCGAGAATTTCATTGATGTTTTTTTCGCGCTCGGCCTTGGGAACCGAGTAGAGCTTGGCGTAGATGCTGAGGTTTTCTTCGACGGTGAGGTCGAGATCGCTGGTGAGCGCCTGGGGAATGACGCCGATGACGTTGCGCACGGCGTTGGGCTCTTTGGCAACGTCGTGGCCGGCAATGATGGCGCGGCCGGAAGTGATGGGAATCAGCGTGGTCATCATGCGGATGAGCGTGCTCTTGCCCGCGCCGTTGGGGCCGAGCAGGCCGAAGATTTCGCCGTCGGAGACTTCGAAGTCAATTCCCTTGACCGCTTCGAAGTCGCCGTAACGCTTGACGATGGTTTCGACGCGGATGGCTGCAAGCCGCGTAGCTGCGGAACTGGTCCCGTTCTGTACTTCTGGTGCTGTCATTGCTTCACCAGCTTTGCCCTGGGGATGAAGACATTGGCGGTCATGCCGGGGACGAACTTTTCGCCAGGGTTGGGGATGAGGAGCTTGAGCTGGATGGTGCGGATGTCGCGCTTGCGGCCGCCGTTGATGTCGCGCTGCGTGGCGAAGTCGGCTTCGGCGGCCTTGGCGATGACTTTGCCCCAGACGGTGTCGCCGCTGGGCATGGTGACTTTGAGCTTGTCGCCGAGCTGGACGGCGTCGGCTTGCGTCTCCGGCAGCGGCGCGTAGACCCAGGTCTGCGAGAGATCCATGATGGTGACGATGGGCTCGCTGGCGGTGACGACTTCGCCCTGGCGCGCGGCCCAGACGTTCACGACGCCGGTGATGGGCGTGTAGATTTTTGCGTAGCCGAGCTCGACGTCCGCTTGCTGAGCGAGGGCCTGGGCGTTGGCGACATCGGCGCGCGTGGAGGCTACGGTTTTAGCCGCGGCGGCGGCCTGGATCTCGTGGGCCTGCGACTGGCGGTAGGCGGCTCTTGCGGCGTCTACATTCTGCTGCGCGGCGACCACGGCGGCTTTGTCGGCGGCGAGTGCGGCTACGGCTTCGTCGCGGGATTGGGCGCTGACGATGCCCTGCCTGGCGAGGGCGACGGTGCGCGGAGTGTCGGCCTGCTGTTTGGCGAGATTGGCTTCAGCCTGCGCGAGCGATGCCTGCGCGGAACGCAGTTGCGCTTCGGAGTTGACGCTGGCGCTGGTAACTTCGCCGCGCGTCTGGCGCTCGGTTTCGACCGTCTCGTTGAGCTTCTGCTCCTGGCTGGCTACGGTGGCCTTGGCCGCATCGTAGGCGGCGGCAAGGTCGTCGCTCTCGATGACGGCGATCAACTGGCCGGCCTGCACGTGCTGGCCCTCCTGCACGGTCAGAGTTTCAATGCGACCGGGAATCTTGGAGCTGACCAGCACTTCGTTAGCGTCCACGGTGCCGATGAGGCGCAGATCGCCGTTGGTCCGCGCGGTGAGGAAATACCAGACCAGCGAACCGATGAGCAGAAGACCAAGAATGAGAAAGACGCGATTACGTGCGCTCACAGATCCCTCCAAAGCTGATGCGATCGCCTTGCGCCGCCGGCATGGGCGTGTCGGCATAGACGCGCGCGGCGAGCTCCGCGCCGTGTTGACGGTCCCGGAAAATGGCCTGGCCGAGAAATTCGAGCAGCGACTTGCGCCGCGCCGCGATGGCCTCCACGGTCAGAAGATCGATATCGATGACGATGCGCCAGATATGCGCGCTGAGAAAGTAAAAGACGTTGGCTCCGAGCGAGGCGAAGAGGATCTGCATCCAGTCGGCCTCGATGAGCTCGCCGCTGGCTACGCCCTCGCGGGCCATGGCCTGGTACATGACGAGGATGGGGTCGAAGGCTTTTTGGGCGAGGACGGCGATGTGGCCGGTCTGGCCTTCGCGGAGGCGCATCATCTCCTGCTGCATAAGGCTCTGGAACTCGGGCTGCGACCAGATGCGGTCGAAGTGGGTGAGCGCGATGCGCAGGATGCGCTCGCCGGAGCTTACCGGGCGGAGAAAAACTGCCATATTGGAGTCGCGCACCCGCTCCGCCATGGCTTCAAGGGCTGCAATGTAGAGCTTTTCCTTGCCTTCAAAGTAGTAGTAGAGCAGCGCCTTGTTCACGCCGGCGGCCTCGGCGATGCGCTCGGTGCGCGCGCCGGCCAGGCCGTGAGCGGCGAACTCGCGCAGAGCGGCGTCGAGAATTCGGGCGCGGGTTTCGGCGGAACGCTCGGAAACGGCGGTATTAGGCGTAGTAGACATTTTTAACTAACTGGTTAGTAAATTAACCTGGAAAGCCATTTGACCGCAAGAGGATTTGCGGGATTTTTTCGGAAGGGTGGGATTTTGGGCTTGTCCGACTGCGTCAGGCGAAGAAGCTGACGGTGCTTTCGGCGGGAGGATCGTCAGAGGATGTGGTGGATGTTGATGCTGAATTTTCAACAGGTTCCGGCAAAAAGCTCTGCGGCTGCATCAAGTTTTGCTGCTCGGTATTCTGCTGGGCCGTTTCCTGCTGTTCGGCCTCCTGTTCGCCCTGCTGGCTTGGGGTGTAGCTGGAGTCTTCCTGCTGGGGATAGAACTCGACGGCGCGGGTGCTGGGAAGGTCGGCAGGCGTGGCTGAGGGCACCTTTGCGGGCATTGCCGGGATATTGGGGATGGGACCGATCTCCATTGCCGCCGCCTCCTTTGCTGGAGATATCGACCTGTGCGCACCTCGCTTTAATCTTTTTTGGCGCGGATTGCCGCACAATGCAACAGTTTTGTTGGGAAATCGGCGCAGGCGGGGGAAAAATTGTGCAAGAACGGGAAGCGGGTTAGTTTGAATTCACTGCGTTAGATCGGTAGTTTCTGGATTGGCGGCCAATCGGACAGGACCGGACATCTCACCGTTTAGTTGCGCTTTTCTCCATCTGATTCAAGAAACGACGCGCCGCCGGATGATCGTTATCGATGTTCGCACGTTGAAGCAGCTTCCGCGCCATTCGAAGGGATGGGCGAACTCCTTTGCCTTCCAGGTAGGCTATCCCAAGGTAGAAAAACGCATCGTCACGATTGGATTCCGAGAGATTCTTTCCCTTGGTAGCCACTCTCCAATACTGGACGGCTGCAGAGTGATCGGCCCGGATGCCAAGTCCCCAGTAGGAATGAATACCAAGCTGAATTCGGGCGTCATCATCTCCTAGGAACTCGTTGAAATTCGCCTGATTGCGGCGTCTTTCCTGGTGATTTTCGTTTCTTGCCGTTCGCGATCTGTTTGAAGTGCGGTTCTGGCCGCTGTTTATAAGGGTTTGCCAGGTCTCAGGCAGTATCCCCGCGGCCCGCGGCCGCTGCTCAGGCGCACTGCTGCCTGAGCCTTGCCGGTGGTTGAGCGAGGAG
>JASHPD010000021.1 GCA_030038315.1 Acidobacteriaceae bacterium | reverse complement strand
ACCTTCAACATCCAGAAGCAGCGCACCATCGAGCTCTGCGCAAAGCTCAAGCCGCTCGGCCTCACCTGGAGCTGCACCTCGCGCGTCACCACCGACCGCGAAACGCTCAAGGCCATGAAAGACGCCGGTTGCCGCCTGCTCATCGTCGGCTTTGAATCCGGCGACCCGCAGATCCTCAAGAACATCAAGAAGGGCGCCACCGTTGAGCGCGCGCGTGCCTTCGCCAAGGACTGCAACGACCTCGGCCTCGTCATCCACGGCGACTTCATCCTCGGCCTTCCCGGCGAAACGAAAGAATCGATCCGCAACACCATCAACTTCGCCAAGAGCCTCGACGTGGAAACCATCCAGGTCTCCATCGCCCACGCTTATCCCGGCACCGAGTTCTATGAGTTCGCCAAGACCAACGGCTTCATCACCAACGAGAAGATGGAAGACGGCGGCGGCCACCAGATGGCGCACATCGAGTATCCCGGCCTGCCTGTCGATTACGTGATGGAGATGGTGCACCGCTTCTACGACGAGTACTACTTCCGCCCCAAGGCAGCCTTCCGCGTTATCTGGAAGGCGATCGTCAACCGCGACGTGCCGCGCCTCTACGTGGAAGCCAAAGCCTTCCTCAAGCTGCGCGCACAGCGCAACAAGATGGTCAAGGAAGCGCGCAGCCGCCAATCGGAGCCCACAGCCACGGCCGGCGCAGGAGCGTAGTCATTTCGCAGGCAAGCAAAGCGGAGGGCGGCGCAACTCGCGTCTGCCCTCCGTTGCATTTTCCGCTGATTCCAATTCCCTTCCCAATGAATCAAATCCAATAGATGGCTCACGCAAAACTCACCTCGCGCCAATGGCTGATTCTCGGGCTCGTCGCGCTCTGCGCCCCGCTCGGAGACACCTGCCTTTCGCGCGGCATGAGCCACATGCCGGCCATCTCGCTCGCGCATCCCATGACGCTCATCGCCGCGGTCTTCACGCCGTGGATCGCCATCGGCATCGCGCTGCTGATCTGCTTCTTCGCCAGCTACCTGACGGCGCTCTCCTGGGCTGATCTCACCTTCGTGCTCCCCGCCACAGCCTTCGGCAACGTCATCGTCGAGCTGCTCTCGCGTTTCTGGCTGCATGAAAACGTCTCGTTCCAGCGCTGGCTTGGCGTCATCCTCATCACCGTCGGCGTAGGCTTCGTTGCGCAGGGCCCATCGCTCACAGAAAGACCTGCGGCTGAGCCCGCGCAGCTCGAAGAGGAGCGCGTGCGATGACCGATCCCTCAACCAATCCCGCTTTAGCAACGAGTCCGTGGATTGCCGCGGCCATGATCGCCGCCATCATCCTCGCTTCCACGGCCGGCGAAGTCCTCACCGCCGCCGCCATGAAATCCATCGGCGACCTCGACGAGATCCGCGCGCGCTCCGGCCTCAAAGGCGCCATCCGCGCCGTCATCACCTGCCCGCTCTTCTTCGCCGGCGTAGGCTTTCTCGCGCTCGCATTTTTCTCGCTGCTCTTCGCGCTCAATCACCTGAGCCTCGGCCTGGTAGCGCCAGCCTCAGCCTCACTCACGCTGGTCACCAACGCCATCGCCGCCAAATTCTTCCTGCATGAGAATGTAGACAAGCGCCGCTGGACCGCCGCCGTGCTGGTCTGTATCGGCGTCTATTTTCTCGCTCACTGAGCAAAGATCAGAAAATATCGGGGCACCGTCGTCCTGACCGTCCCGCTCATCCCCTTTTGGAGACATGGGATCGCAATCAGCGCCCCAGAAACCGCATCAAACCTTTCGGCTTCAAATCCGCCTCTAGGCAGGACAGCGAAACTCCCGCATCCTTCCCGAGCGCTTCCGCCGCCAGGTGCCCGGAGCGCGCCGCACTCTCCATCGTCGAAGGCCATCCGGTCTGAATCCAATCTCCCGCAAGAAACAGGTTCGGCCACGGCGAGCGCGCCGAAGGCCGCGCCGCATCAATCCCTGGCGGCACGCCAAAGGTAGCCCGCACTTCCTTAATCAGCGCAGCCTTTTCGAGCTTCGCCTCGCGCGCCGCCGGGAAAAACTCCTGCAATTCGCGCAGCGCGCGATCGATAGCTTCTTTCCGCTCCAGCGCCGCAAAGTTTTTCGACGCGCTTATGACCAGCTCGACATAACTTCCCTTCAGCTTGCGCCACGGTTGCAGCTTGCTCTTGTTGTAAAGCCAATGCAGCTCGCGATCCAGCAGCACAGCGTACGGCAGGTCGGTAATTTCGCGGTCAAACCACAGATGCACACTGCAAATCGGCCAGTGTTCCTGCTTCGCAATCTGCGCAGCCAGCGCATCCGCGCCTTCCACAGGCGGCAAGTGCGGCAGCAGCTTTGCCGTTGCTTCAAACGGCAGCGCAAGAATCACGTAATCCGCAGTAATTTCGCCGGCGCGTGTCTTTACCGTCCACGCTGAAATCTCCTCATCCCATTCCAGCGCTTCCACGCTGGCGTTATAGACAACGTTCGATCCATGATCGATGAGAAACTTTTCCGCGCCTGCATAAAGCTCGCTCAAAGGGACAGTGCTTACTCCCAATGCGCCCGCCTCGGCTGAATCCATAAAGAGTCCACGAACGACCATGGCAGCATAGGGCACGGCAATCCTGTCGAGATCGGAATTCAGCGCACTGGCAATGACCAATCGCCAGAACCGTTCCAGCGCGCCACGCGTCTGGCCGTGCCGGATAAGCCATTGGGCCAGGTTCTCCGTGGAATTGGA
>JASHPD010000264.1 GCA_030038315.1 Acidobacteriaceae bacterium | reverse complement strand
CGCCAGCCGCACGGAAATCTCGCGCCGCCGCCGCAGCACACGCACCAGCAGCAGCCCCGCAAGATTCGCGCAGGCAATAAACAGCACCACCATCACGGCCAGAAACAGAGTACGAATCAGCGGCCGCGCCGCCGCCTCGGTGCTTTCGCTCAGCGGCGCCACAAAGGAATGAATACGAATGCTGCCGAATGCGGCGGGCCAGCCCCGCATGACTTCCGCCGCCACGCGCTCGCCATCCTGACGCGCCTGCTGCACGCTTACACCGGGCTTCAGACGGCCCACCATGTGATAGTTCCAGCTCGTGGCGTTGCCGAGCTCGCCCGCATTCAGGCTGATGGGAACCCACATCTCCGTGCGGCTCAGGTGCCCCGGCGTAAGCGGAAACTCAAAGTTGCGCGGCATCACGCCGATAATCTCGTACGGCTTGCGGTCCAGCTCAATCGTCTCGCCCAGCACGCGCCGATCGCCGTGAAAGCGGCTCTGCCACGTCTGGTAGCTCAACACCGCCACCTGGCTCCTGCCAGCATCTTCCTGCTGCGTAAACACGCGGCCCAGTGCGGGCGAAACGCCAAGCGTAGGAAAAACGCTCGCCGTCATGCGCGTCGCATTGATCTGCGCCGGCTCTCCCACTCCCGAAAGCTCATACATGCTGTTCCGATAGCCGCCCAACCCGGAAAAGCTGCTCGTATCGCGCATGTACGTCACAATCTCCGGCGCCGGCACACTGGGCTCTCCAATATCCAGCCCATCGAGTTTGTCCCCAAAGGCGACAAGACGCCCCGCATCCGCAAACGGCAGCGGCCGCAGCAGCACACCTTCCACAATCGAGAAGATCGCCGTCGTCGCCCCAATGCCCAGGGCCAGCGTAAGAATCGCCGTAGCGGCAAAGCCCGGAGCGTTGCGCAACTGGCGCAGCGCATAGCGCAGATCGTGCATCATGGTCGTTCTCCCTTCAGTTCCGTTCGCGCTATTCGGTTCTCAGCGCCTGCATGGGATCGATGGAAGCCGCGCGCCGCGCGGGAATCAGCGCAGCGAGCAACCCGGCGGCGACCAGCAGCAGTGCCAGCAGCAGAAATCCTCCCGCTTCCTTTTCCGCGTTGAAGTAGATGACGATGCCGACGACCTTGCGCACGAAGAAGATCAGCGCCAGTCCCGCCGCCGCGCCCGCGCCCAGCATCCACGCCACGCGGCGCATCACCATGCCAAGCACGCGGACGCGCGATGCGCCCAGCGCCATGCGCACACCAATGTCGCGCGTCGAAAGCTCCACCTCGTGGCTCACCAGCCCGTAAAGCCCGATCAGCGCCAGCACCAGCGCCAGGCCGGCAAAGATGCCGAAGAGCCAGCTCTCCATGCGCTGGAAGATGAGCGACTTGTCGATCACTTCGCTCATCGTCTGCGGCGTCTTGAAAGGCACCGTCGGATCGATCTCGTGAATCGCGCTGCGCAGCGCCGGAAGAATGCGCGCCGGATCGCCGTCCGTGCGGACAACCATGTTCATGCTGCTCAGCAGCATGACACGGTCCGAGAGCGAAAACGAATCTATTAGGTAATCACGCTCGGCCAGCGTTGGCTCGTAGATGTCCTGGCGAACATTGCCGATGACGCCGACGATGTGCGGCTGGTCCGCTTCCTTCGATCCGTCGTCAATCCGCTGTGTGGTGGGGTCCAGATTCGTCGGAATGAACTTCCTCACGAATGCCTGATTAACAACCACATCCGTCGGGCCATTGGGCCGTTCGAGGTTCGGCGAAAGCATCCGCCCGCGCCGCAGCGGAATTCCAAACACATCGAAGTAACCGGTCGAAACGAAACGATTCTCCGCCAGCATCACCTCATTCGGCGGATTCGGCGGCTGCCCGACGATGTGAATCTCGGAGTTCGAGCCGTAGTTCTCAATCGGTAATAAGTCGATGACGCCCACGGCGCGCACGCCGGGAATCTGCTTCACGCGGTCAAAGAGCGGCTGGTAAAAATCAGCAATCTCATCGCGGCCCACGTAGCGCGTAGGCGAGAGGTTGATCTCAGCCGAAAGAATGTGCGTGGGGTCAAAGCCGAGGTCTTCATGGCTGTAGCGCCCGACCATGCGAATCAACATGCCGGAGACGACCAGCAGCACCAGCGTCAGCGCCACCTGCGTGATGACAAATCCAGCGCGCAGCCGGTGCTGCCCGCGTCCCGCGCCCGCGCTGCCGCCGGACTTCAGCGCGCGGTTGGGATCGATGCCCGCCATGCGCAGCGCCGGATAGAGCGATGCCGCGAGGCTGGCCGCAACGGAAGCCGCAATCGCCGCGCCGAGCACAACCCAGTTAAGGCGAATGTCGGCTCCGCGGGCAAGCGCGTGCGTCAGAAAGACACGCATCAGGTCCAGCATCGTTCCGGCGAGCAGCAATCCGCCGAGCGCGCCGGCCGCAGCCAGCAGCAGGCTTTCCGTGAGCACCTGGCGGATGAGCCGCACGCGCCCCGCGCCAATCGCCGTGCGCATGGCCATCTCGCGCTCGCGCTTCACGCCCCGCGCCAGCAGCAGCCCGGCCACATTCACGCAGCCAATAGCCAGCACGGCCAGCACCGCAGCCAGCAGCGTCCACAGCGGGCCCCTGGTCTTTTCCGTCACGCTCTCAGCCAGCGGCATCAGGTGCACCGTGCGGCCCTGGTCGGTGTCCGCATAAGTCCTGCCAAGATCACTAAAGACATGCGAGAGATCGGCCTGCGCCTGCTGGATGCTTGCGCCGTCTTTCAAGCGCGCCACTGAAATCAGCCAATGATTGCCGCGGCCTGCCATCCAATCCTCATCATGCTGCAGCGGCGTATAGATCACGTTCTGCATGTTGAGCGGAAAGCGGAACCCTGCCGGCATAACGCCGATGACGGTAAAGGCGCGGCCATCGAGCTTGACCGCGCGGCCCACCACATTGCGGTCGCCGCCGAAGTAGTTCTGCCACGCGTCGTAGCCGAGCACGGCAACCTGGTTCTTGCCCGCCTGGTCCTCGCCGGGAAGATACGTGCGTCCCAGCAGCGGATGCACGCCGAAGACGGTGAAGAAGTTGTCCGTTCCGCGCACGGAATCGAGCAGCACCGGGCCTACAGCCGAGGTATCCACCGTGTAGGTTTGGTAATCGGTGTAGCCGGCCAGCGCGGCAAAGGTTTTTGCCTGCGCGCGCTCATCCTCGAAGCTGGGCCACGAAGCGGGTTGTATGTATCCGCTGCGGCTCCGGCTCTGGATATCGACAATCTGCCCCGGATGGTTATACGGCAGCGGCTGCAGAATCACCGTATCGATGACGCAAAAGACCGCCGTAGCCACGCCCACGCTCAGCGCGAGCGTCAACACCACCGTCAGCGCAAATCCCGGCGCGCGCCGGAACTGCCGCAGCGCATACCGCACATCCTGAACCGTGCCTGGAAGAAGCATGATTACGCCTCCACTTCGGCTGTGAGCTTCCTGAGCTCGTCCTCCGAGACCACCTTGCCGTCGAAGAGATGCACCTCGCGCTGCGCGTGCTTGGCAAAGCGCGGATCGTGCGTCACCATGCAGATCGTCGAGCCTTCGCGATGCAAATCAGCCAGCAGGTGCATCACCGCCTCGCCGTTCTTCGAGTCGAGGTTGCCGGTGGGCTCGTCCGCCAGCAGGATCGAAGGCGACCCGGCCAGCGCGCGCGCCACAGCCACACGCTGCTGCTGGCCGCCCGAGAGCTGCGCCGGATAATGCCGGATGCGATGCGCCATATTCACGCGCTCCAGAGCCTCTTTCACGCGCTTTTTGCGCTCCTGCGAGGGCATTCCCGCGCGATAAGTCAGCGGCAGCTCGACGTTCTCTTCCACCGTCAAATCGCCGATCAGGTTGAAGCTCTGGAAGATGAAACCGATCTCCTGATTGCGAATCCGCGAACGCTCGCCGAAGCTCAGGTTCTCCACCGGCTTGTTGTTGAGCAGGTAGCGTCCGTTGGTCGGCGTGTCCAGCAGGCCGAGGATCGAGAGCAGCGTGGACTTGCCGCAGCCCGACGGGCCGCTCATCGCCACGTACTCGCCGCGCGAGATGGTCAGATGAATGCCGGAGAGCGCGTGCGTCTCCACCTCATCGGTGTAAAAGACTTTCTTCAGGTCCTCGATATCAATCAGCGTGTCGTTGGCCATGCCATTCCCCCAATCGAAAATTTTTTTGCTTCTTCTGCTGTTACGGATTTACCGGAGTCTTGTTCCCTGAAACCTGATTCCCGCCGCCTACTCCAGCCGGATGCGATCCACGCCGTCGTAGTGCGACATGTCGGAGAGAATCACCGTATCGCCCTCGTTCAGCCCGCTCAGAATCTGGATGTACTGCACCGACGCGCGGCCCACCTGCACCGAAACGCGCGTCGCCCCCTTGTGGTCCGGGTCTTCCTTGAAGAGGCTCAGCGTGGAGTTCTCATTCTCCAGCGCCGGCCGTCCTACGTAGAGCACATTGGTCAGCTTCTGCAGGTCGATAGTCCCATCCACGCTCAGATCCGGCACCGCGCCCTCGGGCAGCGGCCCGTCCAGCGCCACGTCCACCGTGCGCGTTCCGTTCACCACCGCGGGATCGATGCGCGTCACATGGCCGGGGATGATGCCATTGTGCGTATCGATGGTGGCGTACTGCCCGATCTGCACGTCATGCGCCTGCGTCTCGGCAATCTGCAGCGCCGCCTTTAGCTTGTCCGGCTGAATCACTTCGGCAACAGACGTGCCGGCCGTCACGTGCTCGCCCACCTGCACCGGCGTTGCCAGCGGCGCAAGCTCGCCCGCAATGCCGGCCTTTACTTCGAGCGCGTCGGACTGCTTCTGGTAGAGCGCCAGCAGTGCCTGCGCCTGCTCCACCTTTGCGTGCGAGGAGGCAAGCTGCACCTCGATCGCCCGCTCGTTGACGGAAATCTGCTCCTGGCTGAGCTGGCGCTGCGTGGTGAGCTGGTCGGCGGTGGTCTTCGATTTCTCGTAGTCCAGCCCCGAGATGACGCCCAGGTCATAGAGCTGCTTGTCCGTCTGCGCCTGGAGCTGGTCCTGCGTATAGCTGGTATCCACCTGCGCGGCGGCGGTCTTCTTGTCCATCAGCGTGGACTGGAGCTGCGCCTGCAGGCTCTTATAATCGGCCTCGGCGCCCTTCACGGCAAGCTGCGCATTGAGGAGTTCCTGCGCAAGCTCAGGATCGGAGAGGTCAAGCAGGATCGTGTCCGGCTTGACAATCGCGCCGGGCAGCTCACGGATGCGGACAACGGTCGCGTCCGTCAGCGCGGGAATCAGCCGGATGGCATCCTCGCGCGGAACCAGCATTCCCGTCGAGCCGCGCACCTGGCGGGTAAAGTCGCCGCGCTTGACCGTGTCCGGCCAGACCGTCGAGGCGTCCACCACCGGCGCGGCCGGCTTGAGGCGCGAGACCAGAAAGCCAAGCACAACGAGAACAATGACTCCAAGGCCGGCCCAGGTCCAGAGCTGGCGCTGCTTCTTTTTCTTGATGTCGGGGCGTGCGATGTCCATGACAGCCTCTTTGCAGTGCATTTTGCGTGCCACAGTTATGCGTGGCACAGGTGGTTGATTATGCGGGAGTTGTGCGCGGGCGAGGGGTTGCGCGGAAGACGGGGGATTGGCCGGTTATGGAGCGGACTGTTCGATTTCGGACGGTAGGAGGTTAGTTTCGCCTGATGCGATCCGCAATCACACGCAACGCAAGCGCTTCCACCTTGGATTGAGCTTCTGCCTTGGTGGCCCCATAAGCCAGAACCCCGGAAGGCGCTCAATTTCCGCAATCCAGCGGCCATCTTCCTCGCGGTCGAAGACAATCTCGAAGTCCATGGAAATTCCTCCGCGGGTGTGTCGCTGCCAGTTTACGCCAGACATGCTACTTCCGCTTCCAGCGCACGCGGTCCTTGGAATCCTCAATCAGGACACCTTTTTCAGCCAGCTCGTTGCGAATCTGGTCGGCGCGGCCAAAGTTCCGCTGCTTCTTGGCCTGGGTGCGCTCGGCCACCAGAGCCTCGATCTGCTCATCGCTCAGCGCAGCCCGCGCCAGCAGCTCGGGCGCAATCTCGCGGCCCTCCCGCTGCGCCCACGCAACGGCGTGTTCCGTAGCTTCAGCGTCGCTGTCGGTGAGAACGTCAAAGACCGCGTCGAAATCCTTCAGCACCGCCAGCACGGCCTCGCGGTCACCGGCCAGAAACTCGCCCTTGTCGAGCGCGGTATTGGCCGTGCGGACCAGATCGAAGATCGGCGCGCGCGCATCGGCGGTATTCAGGTCGTTGGCCAGCGAGGCAAAGTAGGCGGCGCGCCCTTTTTCCGCGGCGGCGCGCATGGCTTCACTCGATCCTTCCGGCAACGCAGCCTTGGTCAGGCGATCATAAAAAGTTCGCAGGCGCTCAATCGCATTCGTCGCCTCAACCAATCCGTCGAAGGTGAAGTTCAACTGGTGCCGGTAAGGCACCGAGATCAGCGCCAGCCGAATCGCCGAAGCCTTGTAGCCCTTGAGCAGCAGATCGCGCAGCGTATAAAAATTCCCTTCGCTCTTTGACATCTTCTTGCCGTCCACCAGCAGGAAGCGCACGTGCATCCAATGCCGCGCGAAGGGCTTGTGCGTCGCGGTCTCGCTCTGCGCAATCTCGTTCTC